>JAPLDO010000228.1 GCA_026391715.1 Bacteroidota bacterium | reverse complement strand
TACCGGACAGATACTGGAGCTTGCACTTGGATATTCGCATAATATTATGTTGATCCTCCCGGATGAAGTTAAGGTTGAGACGACTGCCGTGAAAGGAAAAAACAATACGATTATTTTGAAATCAATTGATAAACAACTTCTTGGTCAGGTTGCCGCCAAGATTCGCGCTTTCCGACGCCCGGAGCCATATAAGGGCAAAGGAATACGTTTCCAGAACGAAGAGATTAAGAAGAAGGCTGGCAAGTCAGCCGCAGGGCAATAACAATACCGTAAAGGCGCGCCATGGCGCGTCTCAACAATCAAATAATAAATCAAATGGCTATTAAGAGTAGAAAAGAATTTCGCAGGTTCAGGATCAAAAAAAGGATACGAAAAATCGTAGAAGGGACACCTGACAGGCCTCGCATGACAGTATTTCGTAGCTGTAAGGCTATTTATGTGCAGCTTATTGACGATCAGGCAGGAAAGACGCTTGTTGCTGTTTCATCCATGGAAAAAGGGATGAAAGATATTAAAGGCGCCAAAACTGAAATTGCAAAACTGGTTGGAAAACATGTTGCTGAAAAAGCGTTACAAGCCGGTATCGAAAAGGTTGTTTTTGATCGTAATGGTTATTTATATCATGGCAGGGTGAAAACTCTTGCCGATGCTGCAAGGGAAGGCGGCCTTAAATTCTAAGTAAGATATGACAAACGTTAATGTAAAAAGAGTAAAGTCGAGTGAAATCGAATTTAAAGATCGCCTGGTAAGCATACAGCGTGTGACCAAAGTAACCAAGGGCGGCCGTACTTTCAGTTTTTCTGCTATTGTGGTGGTGGGAAATGAAAACGGCGTTGTTGGCTACGGCCTCGGAAAGGCTAAGGAAGTTACTGCTGCAATTGCAAAGGGTGTTGATGACGCCAAGAAAAATCTGATTAAGGTGCCGATTTTAAAAGGAACAATCCCTCATGATCAACTTGGAAAGTACAGTGGTGCGCTTATCTATCTGAAACCCGCCGCTCCTGGAACAGGCGTTATCGCCGGTGGGGCTATGCGCGCTGTTCTTGAAAGTGTTGGCGTGAAAGATGTACTTGCAAAATCAAAAGGTTCGTCAAATCCTCATAGCGTAGTGAAAGCAACCATCAATGCTCTTATGAAAATGAGAGACCCTTTCACGATAGCGCAACTCAGAGGAATTGAATTGAGTCAGGTATTTAATGGTTAGCTGAATTATTTAAGGATAGACATTGTAATGGAAAAAATAAAAATCACACAGGTTCGCAGTGGCATCGGAAGACCGTTGCGTCAAAAACGCACACTTGTTGCATTGGGTCTGAAACGAATTCGGCACACAGTAGAACATACCGCCACACCTCAAATTCTGGGTATGGTGAATAAGGTTCTTCACCTGGTTACAGTAGTAGAAGTAAAATAACAGAAAAACGATACTGAAATGGATTTAAGCAATCTTAAACCGGCAAAAGGTTCGACAAAAAGGGAAAAACGTATTGGCAGGGGACAAGGCTCAGGTCATGGTGGTACATCCACTCGTGGTCATAAAGGGGCAAAGTCACGCTCGGGTTATTCCAAAAAACTTGGATATGAAGGCGGGCAAATGTCGCTTGTACGGCGCGTTCCAAAATTCGGATTCAAGAACTTTAACCGTGTAGAGTATAAAGGAATCAATCTTGACATTTTGCAGCAACTTGCTGAAAAGAAAGGATTGTCGGTTATTACCCTGGAGGTTCTCAGGGAAAACGGTTGTTCTTCGAAGAATGACAGAATTAAGATCCTTGGCCGCGGAGAACTGAAAGCAAAGCTCGATGTTACCGTACATGGTTATTCAGCCACAGCCAAAAAAGCTATTGAAGAATTAGGTGGAGTCGCTAACACACTTTAAACTTGTTTGAATGAAAAAACTGATTCAAACCATTCGAAACATCTGGAAGATTGAGGATCTTCGCAAAAGGATTCTTTATACCATCGGTATCATCCTGGTCTATCGTTTTGGTTCTTATGTTGCCCTTCCGGGAGTCGATCCAAGTATGCTTGCCAACTTGCAAAACCAAACCAGTTCAGGTTTACTTGGGTTGTTAAATATGTTTTCAGGAGGCGCTTTTTCAAATGCCTCGATATTTGCGCTGGGTATTATGCCGTATATCTCTGCATCCATCGTGATGCAGCTCCTTGGGATGGCTATCCCTTATTTCCAAAAATTACAGAAGGAAGGAGAGAGCGGTCGTAAAAAGATCAATCAGATGACCCGATATCTTACTGTAGTTATTCTTATTTTCCAGTCTCCGGCTTACATTGCAAATCTTGCATCGCAGTTGCCAGCCGAAGCTATTTATCCGTTTAGCGCGGCAATGACTCACCATTCGGTTTTTTCCTTCTTTGGGATTTCTTCGATTATTTTACTAACCGCAGGTTCAATGTTTGTAATGTGGCTTGGTGAGCGAATTACCGACAAAGGAATTGGTAATGGTATATCTTTAATCATCATGATTGGTATTATTGCGCGATTGCCTTTTGCTCTGATTGGCGAGTTGGTTTCGAGAATGGAACAGAAGGGCGGCGGGCTTGTTTTCTTTGTTGTTGAAATTGCTTTTCTGGTATTTGTTATCCTTGTTACTATACTTCTTGTGCAAGGTACGCGGAAAATTCCTGTTCAATATGCAAAAAGAATTGTTGGAAATAAACAATATGGGGGAGTTAGACAATATATCCCTTTAAAAGTGAATGCCGCAGGCGTAATGCCAATCATTTTTGCTCAAGCCATAATGTTTCTTCCGCTAACGCTTGCCGGGTTTGCCAGTAACGAAACGCTAACTGGTATCGCGAGAGTTTTTACCGACATTAACGGTTTTGCATATAACCTGACTTTTTTCATTCTTATCATTCTTTTTACCTATTTTTACACTGCCATCACGGTTAATCCTAATCAAATGGCGGAGGATATGAAGAAAAACGGTGGATTTATTCCGGGCGTTAAACCAGGCAGGAAAACAGCAGACTTTATTGATGATGTCATGTCGCGGATTACTCTCCCAGGATCAATTTTTCTTGGATTCGTTGCAATTATGCCTGCACTGGTTAGGATGGTGGGTGTAACCTCACAATTTGCCCAGTTTTATGGAGGCACTTCGCTTTTGATTCTGGTGGGCGTTGTACTCGATACTTTGCAACAAATTGAAAGTCATTTGCTGATGCGTCATTATGATGGACTTACAAAATCGGGAAGAATTAAAGGACGTTCCTCTTTTGCAGTTGGCGGACAATAAAACATGTTCAACAAGCAGATGTCGGTAAAATCGGCAGAGGAGATTGAATTAATGAGAGAAAATGCCATCATTGTCAGCAAAACACTTGCTGAGGTGGCGAAAGTAATACAACCTGGCATTAAAACGATAATGCTTGATCAAATAGCTGAAGAGTTTATCCTGGGGGAAGGAGCGATACCGGGTTTTAAAGGTTACAGGGGGTTTCCTGCAACACTCTGCATTTCAATTAATGAGGAGGTGGTTCATGGGATTCCCGGAGATAGAGTTCTTAAAAATGGTGATATAGTTTCGATTGACTGTGGATGTTTGAAGAATGGGTATTATGGCGATTCAGCCTACACTTTTACAGTAGGCGAGGTTAGCGCTGAAGTAAAAAACCTGCTTACCCGTACAAAAGCATCGTTATTTAAAGCGCTTGATTTCGCTGTAGCGGGACGACGTGTTGGCGACATCAGCGGCACTGTTCAGGAATATGTTGAGAGTTTTGGGTATTCGGTGGTGAGAGAATTGGTTGGACATGGAATTGGCAGTCAGTTGCACGAAAAACCGGATATTCCCAATTACGGAAAAAGGGGATCGGGTATGAAGCTGGCGGCGGGACTGACAATATGTATCGAACCAATGATCAACATGGGTGTGAAGTCGGTAGTTCAGGAACCAGATAAGTGGACTATCAGGACAGCAGACAGAATGCCATCGGCACATTTTGAATTGACGGTGGTTGTGCAGAAGGAAAAACCTGATATTTTATCTACCTTCCGGTATATCGAAGAAGTTCTTGGATCAAGTAGTATATAATATGGCAAAACAATCGTCAATTCAACAGGATGGCACTGTCATCGAATCTTTGGGGAACGCAATGTTCCGGGTAGAACTGGAAAACGGGCATACTATTACCGCACACATTTCAGGGAAAATGCGGATGCATTACATTAAAATACTTCCCGGCGACAGGGTACGAATTGAAATGTCGCCTTATGACTTGACAAAAGGCAGAATTACTTTCAGGTATCAATAGAAATAAAGTTAACATAGAATGAAAGTCAGAGCATCAATTAAGAAAAGATCGGCAGATTGCAAGATCGTTCGCAGAAATGGCAAATTATATGTCATAAACAAAAAAAATCCTAAGTTCAAACAAAGACAAGGTTAAGACTTTATAAACATAAAATCGGATTAATATGGCCAGAATTGCAGGTATTGATTTACCTAAGAATAAACGGGGAGAAATCGGGCTTACCTATATCTTTGGTATTGGAAAAAGCAATGCTCAAAAAATCCTTGATACGGCAGGTGTGGACAGGAATAAAAAGGTCCAGGAATGGAATGATGACGAGCAGAATAAAATCCGTTCGGTTATCAACGAAAATTATAAAATTGAAGGCGCCCTGCGCTCCGAAGTTCAGATGAACATCAAGAGATTGATGGACATTGGTTCTTACCGGGGGATTCGCCACCGATTGGGATTACCTGTGCGTGGACAAAGCACCAAGAATAATGCCCGCACCAGGAAAGGCAGGAAGAAAACTGTTGCCAACAAGAAAAAAGCAACGAAGGGTTAATCGTTAAGAACGTAGTAATTTGGTATATGGCAAAGACTGAAAAAAGTTCAAAGAAAAGGGTTGTAAAGGTTGACACAATCGGTAAAGCATACGTTAATGCTTCATTCAACAACCTTATTGTGACACTTACAAACAATGCAGGCCAGGTTGTAAGCTGGTCTTCGGCGGGAAAAATGGGTTTTAAGGGATCCAAGAAAAATACTCCTTATGCTGCCCAGATGGCTGCCCAGGATGCATCGAAGGTTGCTTATGACCTCGGTCTTCGCAAGGTAAAGGTCTTTATTAAAGGGCCTGGGGCTGGTCGCGAGTCGGCAATAAGAACATTACATACAGCGGGGATCGAAGTAACCGAGATTGTTGATATAACCCCATTGCCTCATAACGGTTGCCGCCCTCCAAAACGCCGGCGGGTATAATATGGTTGAGACGCATTGTAATGCGTCTCAAAAATAGAGACGCATTGCAATGCGTCTCAAAAATAAACACGCATTGCAATGCGACTCAACAAAAAAACAAATAGCGATGGCACGATACATTGGTCCGAAAACAAGAATAGCAAGAAGGTTCAGAGATCCGATTTTCGGTTCGGATAAAAGTTATGAAAAGAAAAATTATCCTCCCGGGATGCATGGGCAGACAAAGCGCAGAGCTAAGGTTTCTGAGTATGGCACCCAGCTCATGGAGAAGCAGAAAGCAAAATATACTTATGGCATTCTTGAACGCCAATTTAAAAATATCTTTCTGAAAGCTTCGCGTAAAGGTGGTATCACCGGTGAAGTATTGCTACAGTTGATCGAATCACGACTAGATAATGTTGTTTATCGTCTTGGAATTTCTCCAACACGCGACGGCGCTCGTCAGTTGATTGGGCATCGGCATATTCTTGTGAATGGAAAAATTGCCAACATTCCATCCATGGAATTACGTCCGGGCGATATCGTTGCGGTTCGGGAACGTTCAAAATCACTGGAGGTTATTATCAATTCCCTCTCCGGTCGTGGAAATCCATACCCCTGGCTGGAATGGGATGGCGGAATGAAAGTTGGAAAGTTTATGACCTATCCTGAGCGTGAACAAATCCCGGAAAACATCAGGGAACAGTTGATCGTCGAATTGTATTCGAAATAACATTAATGGATTGTATATAAACAAATAAAAATCAAAATATGGCAATATTACCGTTCCAGAAACCTGAAAAGGTGATTATGGTGGAGACCACTGAAAGCCGAGGCGTTTTTGAATTTCGTCCACTTGAGCCTGGTTTTGGTGTGACCATTGGAAATTCACTGCGGAGAATTCTTCTTTCTTCCTTAGAGGGTTTTGCTATCACTTCCGTGAAAATTGAAGGTGTGGAACAGGAGTTTTCCACCATTAAGGGAGTTATTGAGGATGTAACTGAACTTATTCTGAATCTGAAACAGGTGCGCTTTAAAAAGCTGGTTGAACAGGAAAACTCGGCAAAAGTTAATGTTGTTATTGCACAACAGAGTGAGTTCAAAGCTGGCGATATCAACAAATTTCTTTCGGTTTTCACGGTTTTGAATCCTGAATTGGTAATTTGTCGCATGGAGCCGAATGTGAAATTATCTATTGAACTATCCGTTGACAGAGGCAGGGGCTATGTTCCTGCCGAAGAAAACAAAACTTTGAGTTCATCGCTTGGAAGGATCGCTATTGACTCTGTTCACACTCCAATTAAAAACGTTACCTTTAATGTAGAGAATTTCAGGGTTGAACAAAAAACTGACTATGAAAAGCTTGTAATTGAAGTTCTAACTGATGGCTCCATTCAGCCTAAAAATGCACTGAAGGAAGCGGCAAAAATTTTGATTCATCATTTTATGCTTTTTTCTGATGAGAAAATCACACTCGATTCCGCAGAAAAAGCAGTTACAGAGGAATTTGATGAAAGTTCGCTACATATTCGTCAACTGTTAAAAACAAAACTGGTTGATATGGATCTGTCGGTACGAGCGCTTAATTGTTTAAAAGCGGCTGATGTAGAATATCTTGGCGACCTGGTAGCGTTCAATAGAAACGATCTCCTGAAATTCCGCAACTTTGGGAAAAAATCACTTACCGAACTTGAAGAGCTTGTTAAAATCAAAGGGCTTGAATTTGGTATGAATACGACGAAGTATAAATTAGATAAGGATTAATTGCGATGAGACACCAAAAGAAATTTAATCATCTGGGTAGAAAAAGCGCCCACCGGAAAGCTATGTTGTCGAACATGGCGGCCTCGCTGATCATTCATAAAAAGATACATACTACGGTTGCCAAAGCCAAAGCGCTTCGCATCTATGTTGAGCCTCTGATTACAAAATCAAAGGATGATACAACCCATTCACGTCGTACAGTATTCAGTTATCTGCAAAGCAAGGAAGCTGTTACCGAGCTATTCCGTGAAATTTCGAAAAAGATTATGGAACGTCCGGGAGGTTATACAAGAATTCTGAAAACCGGAAACCGTTTCGGAGATAATGCAGAAATGTGTCTGATCGAACTGGTAGATTATAACGAAGCCATGCTTTTACCAAAAGATGATGGCAAAGCTAAGTCAACCCGTCGCAAAAGATCTGGCGCGAAAAAGAAAGAAGAAAAACCTGGGAATGAAACCGCACCAGAAGTTTCCTAAAAAATAAAATATGAGCACGATATTATCAACTCATGCCAGACAGATACTGGACTCCAGGGGAAATCCTACTATTGAAGTAGATGTTGTTACTGATGATGGCACCCTTGGACGCGCAGCAGTACCCTCCGGAGCTTCAACGGGCGTTCATGAAGCAGTTGAACTCAGGGACGGAGATGAGAAAGTTTACCTTGGAAAAGGGGTTTTACAGGCAGTTCATAACGTAAACAACGTAATTGCTCCTGAAATCCAGGGAATGTTTGTTATGGATCAGCTTGAACTTGATCAAAAGTTGATCGCTCTCGATGGAACTCCGAATAAAGCCAGACTTGGCGCTAATGCTATCCTCGGCGTTTCTCTTGCCGTAGCCCATGCCGCAGCCATAACTACGGGACAGGAACTGTATCGCTACGTTGGCGGTGTTTCTGCCCAAACCCTTCCCATTCCGATGATGAACATCCTGAATGGCGGATCTCATGCAGATAATTCAATTGATTTTCAGGAATTCATGATAATGCCTATTGGCGCATCTTCATTTGCGGAAGCTCTTCGCATGGGCGCAGAGGTGTTTCATAACCTGAAATCGGTTCTGAAAAAAGGAAAGTATTCTACCAACGTGGGCGATGAAGGTGGTTTTGCGCCTAATTTAAAATCAAACGAAGAAGCGCTTCAGGTGATTGTTAAAGCAATCGAAATTTCCGGCTACAAACCCGGAAAAGATATTTACATTGCCCTGGATCCTGCATCATCGGAATATTTTATTCCGGAGGAAAACGTGTATCATCTGAAAAAATCAACCGGCGATAAACTCACGCCTGACCAAATGGTAACATTCTGGAAGGACTGGGTGAAACGCTACCCGATTATCTCCATCGAAGATGGTATGGCAGAGGATGACTGGGATGGCTGGAAACTTATGACTACGGAGTTGGGAAGTAAAATCCAGTTGGTGGGAGATGATCTGTTTGTTACAAATGTTGACCGCCTTTCTCAGGGAATTAAAATGGGCGTTGCTAATTCAATACTTATTAAGGTTAATCAGATTGGAACGCTAAGCGAAACCATCAATGCGGTAAATATGGCGTACAGAAACAGCTATACCGCTGTGATGAGCCACCGTTCGGGTGAAACCGAAGATGTAACTATTGCCGACCTCGCAGTCGCTCTTAATACAGGACTTATAAAAACAGGTTCAGCCTGTCGTACCGACCGGATTGCTAAATATAACCAGTTGCTTCGAATCGAAGAGCAGTTGGGCGATTCTGCAAAATACCTTGGTACAGAATTCAAGTTTGTGAAGTAGAGTACCTGATACTTATTTTTTGGTTTTGAAAATATTTCCCTTCCTAACGGTTGGGAAATTTTTTTTTCTGGTTATTCCTGCCAAGCTGACGCATCAATAGCGCTCCGATAATTTTACCTAACCAATATCTGTCATGCTATGGAATATAACACGGCAAAGTCTCATATTCATTATAGTTTCCTTATCACGGCTTTATTTATTCTAAATTATATTAATTGAAATATGCGAATATTTGCAAACATATATTAGTTTATCTCTCTGATTTTATTTTATTTTGTTATGAAAAACATTTGAAAGAGACATAGTTACGCAGAGTTATTAAATTTGCTGAATGAAAATAATAAATATTCACTTTTATGAAAATATATTTACGCTATCTGCTTTGCGCTACAACAATTTTGATTAGTCAATTTGTTTATGGCGCAGTTGCTACTCTTGTCACTGATCCTCCCAACAGCCATTACTGCCAGGGTACAACGGGTTTGAAGTTTAAAATTGATAATTCAGTTAACGGGATTACCTATAGGCTCAGAAAACCGTTATCTGGTCCGGGCGACCTGGCAACCGTGGTTGGCAACGGTGGAACTGTTACTTTTCCGGGCGATTACCAATCGGGTACATACATTACTGTTCCTACAACAAATCAGATAACGGTTTGGATGGATCCTCAACCATCGTCATTTGTAGTAAGCACGCTTCCCACGAATGGGAAATTCTGTAATTATCCTGATGCTTCGGGAGTTGTAATTATGATTGCCGGATCGCAGCCAGGCGCTGAATATGAAGTTTTTCTCGGCGCTGTTTCACAGGGAACTGCCTGGCCTGGCGATGGGTATAGTCATTCCTTTGGATATTTTACTACGCCTGGTATTTACACAGTTAAGGCGAAAATTATCTCTACAGGTTGCTTAAAAAACATGGGAAACGTTACAATAATCCTGAATACGCCTCCGGTTGCCAGTTTTACCTATCTGATAACGAATCCATGTTCAAGTACTCCGGTTACTTTCACAAGCACAACTCCAGGCGCCGGGCTTACATATCTCTGGAAATTTGACGACGTCAATTCCGTGCCAAGGAATGTATCAACGCTACAGAATCCCTCTCATGTTTTTGAAGCCTGGGGTAATGGCTCGGAAACCTTTCATGTAAATTTTCGGGTAACCGACGCCAATGGCTGTAAGGATACAATTATTCAGCCGGTTACAGTTACCCAGAAACCCGATGTCACCCTAACTGATGTATTGAACGCGACAAATCCTAATTATCCGAATACATTTGCATACTGCGGCGCCAACAATGTGAATCCGCTGGGGTACTTTGAATTTCATAATGCAACAACTACATCCGCTTCAAATACTTTATACAACATTACGTGGGGTAATTGTACGACAACCCCAACCTTTAATAGCGCGACCTTTACGGCAAACATTCCTGTAACCTATACCTGTTTAGGCGAACAAGCCATTAATTATTCAGTTAACGGACAAAACGGATGTAACAACAGCCGGCAATATGGAGTTTTTGTTGGCAGCAACCCTGGAGGAGGCTTGACTACTCCTCCGAACACTTATGGCATTGCGCCTTTTCTCGTTAATTTCATTATTCCCGAACAGGCTTATTCGAGTACGCCAGGAACTGAATATGTTTATAATTTCGGGGATGGTATCACGGATACCATATATCAGGAAGATTTACCCGCAGATCATATTTTACCCCATATCTATACAACATGTTCCGATTCAATGATTGATGGACTTTATGCATATAAAGCTATTTGTACTGTTAAAAACCCCTGTGGGAAAATTATCACCACAGTTTTTCCTATTCATGTTTCATGTATGGCGCAAGGTAACTTTGGCGGCGGATGGGAAGGTGGAAATGGCTGGTGGACTGGCGATACTATTCCTGACCATATAGTTGGATGCAATCCGGTGCCTTTTTCAAATCTCACTCATCCGGGGTTCTACATTTTTCCCAATGGAAGCGCATATACTTCAAATACCTTTTACAACTGGAATTTTGGAGATCCGGCTTCGGGAACAAATAATACCTCCATCCTGGCAAACCCTATACACACATTTACAAACAGTGGCCAAATTTATACTATTACACTTATCACCTATACAGGACAGAATTTGACCAATAATTCCGGTTTTGATACCATTGTCAAATATCTTTACGTTCAAACCAATCCAACAGCGAACTTTGTATTTGACACAACCGAGGCTTGTGTTCCAAAGTATGTGCAAATCCACGATACAAGTGAAGTTGGCGGTATGGGAATTCCGAAATACCTGTGGACAATAACACCGCCGGTTGGTTGGCAGATTGTAACACCCTTTCATGAAGGCGATAACACCTATTCGGAGCCATTGATTAAATTCACCGCAATGGGACAGCCCCCCGATTATTTGTATAACATCAAATTAAGGTTGGTAAACAGTTGTGATACGAGTTTCACGGAACTGCCAGTTCTGGTTTGTGAACCTCCGCTGGTTGCCTTTCCTCAAAATGAAGTCTATTACTGCGGGCCCGGTCCAAGATTATTTAATCCGGCATATAATCTGAACTGCGATTCATCAACGATCAGTATTTTGTGGGAAGTTACACCTTCTGCAGGAGTTACTTTTGAACAGGGTACCACCGATTCTTCATATAATCCGGTCATCAATTTTCCCGATTTTGGCGATTATCTTGTCAAGGTTACCATCAACAATGGATGTGGCAGCGATAATAAAACCATGACCGTTCATATTACTCAATTGCTGTCAAACAATGTGATTTCATTATCGCCGGCACAGTTTTGCGGATGTATTTCCCAAATTACCATTACCGGCGCGATGCCGCAGGGAGGCAGTGGAACCTATACTTTTCAGTGGGATAAAAATCAGGGTACTGGCTGGGAACCAATAGCGGTAGGTGGAACCGGTCAGAATTACCAGATCAATTCACCCCTATGTGAGTCAACCCTGTACCGGCGAACTGCTTATGATGCAGGAGACTGTTCAGATTTCTCAACCTCTTTGGAGATTACCATTCATCCCGCAGTTCAGAATAATCTGATTTTGGGTGATCAGTCGGTATGCGGCGCCGCTCAGCCAGCTCTAATCACCGGGACAGCGCCTTTTGGCGGTTCCTCGCCTTTCACCTTCAGTTGGGAACAATCCACAGATGGCGGTTCAATCTGGACCATCATCGCCGGCGCCATCAGCCTTACCTATCAACCGATCATCATTAACTTCTGCGAACCTATTTCAAATAATCAAATTCCGGTAAGTTCCACTGAAATATGCGCCGGTAAGGCTCCCGCTCCACTCATGGGAACCGACCCTGTAGGGGCATGTGGGCTTTATATATTTCAGTGGCAGAAATCAACAGTTTCCCCTTATACAACATTTATCAATATTCCCGGCGCGGATGGACCAACATACCAGCCAGCGCCACTCATCGTAAAAACCCATTTCCGCAGAATTGTATCGTCATCAGCTTCATGCCATGCAGATACAAGCAATGTGGTAATCATTGATGTAAACCCCAATCCGGTGGCTGAAGCAGGACTATACGCGCCTATTCCAAATGGCTGGACAATCACTCTTACAGGGTCGGCTACCGGCGGAACGCTACCATACACTAATCATCAATGGTCGCCGTCGGATAAGATTAACGGGGATCCCTTTCAACAGACGGTCACATCGGTTGCACTTACCACCACCACCACTTTCAACTATAAAGTCACTGACTCAAATGGTTGCGAGGGAAGCGATAATACGGTAATTTCCATCACCGGAAATCCCTTGGTTTGTTCAATTGCAGCAAACCCAAACAGTATTTGTCCTGATTGCCTCAACGGACAAGCTCACATCTGTGCAACTGCATCAGGAGGTTCAGGAAATTATACTTATAGCTGGACTTCGACTCCTCCCGGATTTACCTCTTCTTTGCAATGTATTGACGTTTGTCCAACCACTTCAACAAACTATGTTTGCGTTATATGGGACGGGTTTGCTTCCTGTACTTCCAATACTACAATTGCCGTTGATCCGGTTCCGGTAATTACAAGTGCGTTGACCGTTAGTCTTTGTTCGGGCGATGCGGTTAATTATTCGCCGGTTTCATCAGTATCCGGCTCAACCTATACCTGGACTACATCGGCGGGGAGCTGTATTGGCAATAACAGCGGTCAGGGAATCACCATTGGCGATATTTTATTCAACTATGGAAGCGTGCCTTGTCAGGTTACTTACGACATTACTCCACATGGTCCGGCGCCGAATTTTTGCGCGGGAAATTCTGTTACACTCGTAGTGAATGTAATGCCGGTGGCGCAGATATCCAATTCGGTAAATTTCCAGGTTTTGGTTTCCGGTCAGATGACAGTACCGGTTACCTTTACATCAAATGTTGATGGAGTAAATTTTCGTTGGGAGTTTTTCGACGTAACCTGTCCGGGATTTATCAGCCCATACCTGATGAATGGAACAGCCGCCCTGCTACCAGCACAATTGCTTTCGATTTCAACGGGAGGACCTGCAACATGTACTCTCAAATATAAAGTAACGCCTTGGATTGCATTGCCAGGAGGCGTTGAATGTTTGGGAACGCCTTTTTATTACAGCATAATAATTAACACCGAACCGGAGAAGTACAATTTAATTTGTCCTCCGCCGGTATGCGCAGGCACTCCGGTAGCGATAACCCTTGACGGTTCCGATTTTGGTATTGATTACCAATTGCTGAAGAGCAGTGTGCCGGTTCCCGGCGGAATGCAGTCAGGCACGGGCGATACGCTTGAGTGGACGATTCCGGAAAGCGGCGTCTATACTATTCTCGGCACAAATATTACCAACCAACAGTCAATATTGATGAATGGTCAATGCGTTGTGACGATTAACCCGAATCCTGTGCCAAATTACGTGATCGGCTCTACCGGAAATTGTCCCGGCGACATTATTACCCTTAATGGAAGCCAGATTGGCGTTTTATATGAGCTTTTCAACGGAAATGTGAATACGGGTATCAGCAGAACCGGACCTGGTCCGTTGGATTTTGGTATTCAGATAAACCCCGGAACATATAAAATCAAAGCCACCTATCCGCTAACCGGATGTTGGGTATGGATTGATGATGAAGCGATCATTTTACCATTGCCTTTGCAGTTCCTGTTTTCTCCGGCAGGTTCATTGTGCGCCGGCGATGAATTTTCACTCGAAAATTCTCAGCCAGGAATATGGTACAGCCTCGTTTGCACCCCTGCAACCGGCTCTCAGTTCACACAAGGTCCGTGGCTGGGCGGAACAGGCGCCATAAATTTCGGGCATCAGTTTACTCCCGGCGTTTACAAGGTTCTGGCATATAATCCCATAACCGGATGCGATGTGTATATGGATGATGAAAAGGCGATCTGGCAAAATCCGGTTCCATATAACATCACGCCATCGGGAGCCCATTGCGGACTTACCGAAATTGGTCTCGATAATTCCGAAACTGGCTATACATACCGGGTGCATAAAATTGATCCTTCAACAGGTACTCCATACATTTTGCCCGATCCGAATTTTTCTACCAGAACCGGGATAAACGGTCAGCCATTGGTATTCGGATCAACCAGCGTTCCGTGGACTTATGTTGTGATAACTTATGATGCAAATAACATCTGTCACTCTCAGATGAATGACTCTGTAATCGTTCTTTCAAGTCCTTCAAAATATCAGATGTTACCAACAGGAATAGTGTGTTTTGACCCTGGTGTTGGAAAAGAAATCCTGCTTGAACATTCGGATATCGGAATTGAATATACCTTGTTTCTTAGTGGCGCCCCCTGGTCGCTTCCTAAACCCGGTATCGGAGGCGCAGACCCGCTGAGTTTTGGGTTTATCACCGTTCCCGGACCCTATACCATTAGCGCGCGGAATGTGGCAAACAATTGCACCGAAACGATGACCGGCAGCCTTCTACTTCAGTTGGATCCGGTTCGCTTTACATTGAATCCCCAGATAGAATCATGTGCCGGCGTGGATATTTGGCTCAGCGGTTCCGAAGAAAATGTAACCTACAAACTCCATCCTCCCGCAGGTACTGTTATTTCATTGCCAGGCGACGGAAACCCGTTGCATTGGGGAATAAAATACCAACCAGGTAACTATTATGTTACCGCACATTCAGCCATAACTTCCTGTAACGATACTATGACTGGAATTGTAACGATCAATCAGCGACCGGGTGTTTATGGTGTGAAACCTCAAGGAATCAACTGCGAATTGCAGGATATAGGTATGGAAAATGCCGAAGCCAATACCACTTATGAAATCGTTCATCAGGATGGCTCGCAATTACCTGTTCCGGTTGAAACTACAACCGTCGCCGCAGGAAGTTTCTGGTTTAACCAGCCACAGCCTGCGGGTATTTATAAAGTAAAAGCTACTACCTCCAAAGGATGCGATACGCTGATGAGCGGGCAGGTGGTTATTGATCCTCGTCCAACCGTTGACGCAGGCGCGGCTGATATAACCGTTTGTAATCTTCCTCCCAATACTGTTGATTTAACAGGAACAGCAACCGGTTTTAGTTCAGTGAAATGGTCGAGTCCTACAAATCCTTCGGGTTCTAATTTCAGCGACCAGTACAGTTTAGCGACTACTTATACATTTACTGCCGCTGATTTATCAAATAAGCAGGTTATTCTTACACTCAGGGCTTTTGGCGCCAATGGTTGCGCAAACGCCGAAGCCCAGGATCAAATTACTATCAATATCCTCGCGCCGCTGGTTGACGCTGGTCCGAATCAGAGCGTATGCGATAATGAAACGGTAATACTTTCCGGAACAATTACAGGAGGAACAATAACAGGCGTATGGTCGGGTGGAACGGGTACTTTTACTCCGAACCGGCAGGCATTGAATGCCATTTATGATCCCGATCCATCGGAAGCGGGATCAACGATTACGCTGACTTTAACTTCCACCAATGCCGATCCCTGCCCTGATTTAAATGATCAGATGACCATTTTCACTTTCAACCCGATGATAGCAGGCGCCGCCAGCCCGGATCAGTCCGTTTGCAACGGTCAGATTTCTCAACCAATCTCGGCAACTTTACCGGCAGGCGGCAGCGGAATGTTTGCCTATCAGTGGCAAGAGTTGATTGGCGTTAACTGGACAGATATTTACGGCGCAACCAACCTCTCTTATTCGCCTCCTCAACTCACAACAACGTCGCATTACAGGCTGCGGCAAGCTGATAATTTTTGCAACCCCGATCAAATTGTTACAACAAATGAAATTCTAATAACCGTTTTCAGTCCATTCGTTTCGGGCACAGTTGGAAATAATCAGACGATCTGTTATAATCAAACGCCGGATCCTCTGATTGCAACAGTTCCCGCCGGCGGAAGTTCCAACTATACTTACCAATGGCAGGCAAAAACCGGTACCGGAAACTGGACAAATATTCAGGGAGCCACCAACCTGGCATATTCGCCATCGGCATTGACAACCACAACATCTTATCAACTTATTCAAACAGATATCTGGTGTAATCCCGCTCAGGATGTAATCAGCAATCTGGTAACAATCACTGTTCACCAGCCACTGGTTTCTGGTAGCGCCGCGAATGATCAGTTTGTTTGCTTTGGAACAATACCTTCGCAGCTTTCGGTTACGCCGCCTTCGGGAGGTAGCGGAACTTTTTCATACCAGTGGCAATTGAAGGCTAATAGCGGTAGTTGGGTTGATATTCCATCTGCCATCGGGCAAACTTACTCGCCGCCCGCGCTTTCTGAAACAACCCAGTATCGCGTAATTCACACCGATATATATTGTGATCCTTATCAACAGGCAACCAGCAATGTTGTTACGGTGACAGTTTATAACCAGCTTATGTCGGGCGCGGCGGATACCGACCAGACACTCTGTTACGGAGAAATCCCGAATCCACTGCACATTTCACTTCCAGTGGGAGGAAGCGGCAACTTTACTTATCAGTGGCAGAATGAAATTGCAGGCGCGGGGTGGAACGATATTCCGGGAGCCACTAACCTGATTTATTCGCCGCCTTCGCTTACTACAACTATCCAATATCGGGTGATACAAACCGACGCCTGGTGCGCGCCTCATCAGGAGGCGATTAGTAATGTTGTTACTATAACCGTTTACAACCAATTAGTTGTTGGATCGGCTGGAAATAATCAAACAATTTGTAACGGGGAAACGCCTGCTGCATTGGTTGTTTCAGCGCCTTCAGGCGGCAGCGGATTGTTTACCTTTCAATGGCAGGCACAGACGGGCATTGGTGGGTGGAATAACATTTCCGGCGCAACGGATCTGATTTTTTCGCCGATAGCCCTCACGGCTACTACAAACTACCGGATAATTCAGACCGACTCCTGGTGTAATCCCGACCGCGACGTTACCAGCAATATTGTGACAATAACCGTTTACGACCTGTTGGTTACAGGAACGGCGGGCATGGATCAGATAATTTGTTTTGGCGAAACTCCTGTTCCGATTGCCTCGGCAATCCCGGCGGGCGGAAGTGGAAATTTTGCTTATCAGTGGCAATCGCAGGTTGGCAATGGCGGATGGTACAATATACCTTCGGCAAACGGTCTTACTCTCGCGCCGTCGGCATTGACTCAAACAACGCAATATCGTTTGATTCAAACCGATGATTATTGTAATCCCGATCAGGAGGAAGTCAGTAATATAGTGACTATAACGGTTTCCGGTCAATTGTTTGCCGGGGTTACCTCAGCCGATCAAAGCATCTGTTACGGTGAAACGCCGGTTCCACTCTCTGCAACAATTCCGGCAGGCGGCAGTGGAAATTTTACTTATCAGTGGCAGGAACAGGTTGGCGCCGGAGCATGGAATAACATCGCCAACGCATATAGTTTATTGTACGCACCAACGCCGCTCACTGCGACAACAAGGTTCAGGGTTGTTCAGTCCGACAACCGGTGCAATCCTTTGCAAACGGTAACGAGCAATATTGTAACCATTACTGTTTTCGGGCAGTTGGGCTCAGGAACGGCAAGCTCTGACCAGACAATTTGTATGGGCGAAACGCCGGTTGCGGTTGCAATATCAATTCCATCGGGAGGCAGCGGCGCTTTTTCATATCATTGGCAGTTGCAGGTTGGCGGCGGCGCCTGGAATAATATTCCGGGAGCTACCAATTCTCAATTTGCGCCTCCGGCGTTAACGCAATCCACAAAATACAGGGTAATTCAAAAGGACAACCAGTGTGTTCCATCTCCTGAAATAATAAGTAATGAAGTAACAGTTACTGTTCACGAACTAATGGTGTCGGGTACAGTTACCGTTAACCAGACTATCTGTTACGCAGAAGCCCCTGATCCATTAAATATTTCGGTTCCCTCAGGCGGAAGCGGAAACTTTACTTATCAATGGCAGATTCAGGCTGTCGATGGATCATGGAATGACATTCCCGGCGCCAACGATCTTTTGTATAATCCTCAGGCGCTTACAGCCACAACTCATTACAGGGTGGTTCAGTCCGACATTGATTGCGATCCCGTTCACCAGATTAACAGCAATGTAGTAACGATCAGCGTTTATGACCAGCTTTTTGCAGGGAATGTTGGCGTCGATCAGACAATCTGTTACGGCGAAACTCCAAATCCTTTGATAGCCGTTCTTCCCGGCGGCGGCAGTGGAAATTTTGTGTATAACTGGCAGGTAAAGGATGGTTTCGGAGGATGGAATAACATCTTCGGAGCCACAACATTGATTTGGGCGCCTCCGTCGCTTTTTGCTACAACACAATACAGGATTGTTCAAACTGATAATCACTGTAGTCCCGAACAGTTGGTAAACAGCGTAACAGTTACAATAACTGTATATGATGAGTTTGTGGCAGGAGTGGCAGGAGTTGATCAGATAATTTGTATGCTTGAAACGCCCGAACCTGTTACCGCCACGCTTCCCGCCGGCGGCAGCGGAAACCGCGTATTCAGGTGGCAATCGAAAACTTTGACGTCAGCCTGGACAGATATTCCTAATGCAACTACTTTATCATATTCGCCGCCGGCGCTTTCAGAAACCACAATTTTCAGGCTGAAGCAAAGCGATACCTGGTGCAATCCCGATCAGGAGAAAATTACCAACGAAGTAACAATTACGGCAACCCCTGTGCCTGTGCCAACCATTAGCGGAGCCCCGCTGGTTTGTATCAATTCAACAGGTAATGTTTACCAAACCGAACCCGACAACCTCAATTATACCTGGAACGTTACCGGTGGCACAATCACTGCGGGCGGGGGAACCAACGATAACACAGTTACTATTAAGTGGACAACTTTAGGGCAGGGAAC
The DNA here is from genome assembly GCA_026391715.1 of Bacteroidota bacterium. Lineage (GTDB taxonomy): Bacteria > Bacteroidota > Bacteroidia > Bacteroidales > FEN-979 > CAIVAT01. The sequence continues at coordinate 29,593 of JAPLDO010000228.1, read as the reverse complement.
GGTTTCGGTGAATTACCATGAAAATAGTCATAACTGTCCTGCTGCATCGCCCACAGTCATTCATGTAAATGTAGTTTCACCGCCTGTTCCGGTTATCGCTACTATTCCAGCGGGAACGTCGGTGGGATGTATTGATGAATGTATAACTTTTGAAACAGAACCGGGCATGACAAATTACCAGTGGCTTACCTCAACAGGAGGTCAGATTTGTTCGCTCGGACAGAGTACCGACAGGCGAGTAGTGGTGAAATGGACTTCTGCCGGATTTCATTGGGTTAGCGTTAACTATACCGGATTGGCTGGGTGCGCCGCAACAACTTCCACAGTTTTTCCTGTTACTATAATTCCCGCGCCAACTCCGACTATTACCGGACCTAATTTTGTTTGCGAAGGAAGTCTGACTGCAACTTATCTCACAGAACCCGGAATGACAGGTTACCAATGGACAATTCCTGCCGGAGGAACAATTGCCGGAGGGCAGGGTACAAATCATCTTACAGTAATCTGGAATACAATCGGCAACCACACCGTTACGGTTACATATACCAATTATTTTGGTTGTGAAGCCGTAACGCCAACAATTTATCAGGTTTCCGTTACCCCTTTGCCGGTTCCACTGATTGTTGGCAATCTTTCGGTTTGTATTGGCTCGGCGAACAATATTTATAGCACCGCTCCCGGAAATTCAGGTTATGTGTGGACCACTTCGGCTGGCGGCGTTATAACCGGCGGCGGCGGCGTAAATGATTATACCGTTACCATTCAATGGAATTCTTCCGGATTTCAGTCGGTAAGCGTTTCCTATACCGATGTGAATGGTTGTGAAGCCACATTCCCAACTACCATCAATGTATTTGTGAACCCGTCGCCGGCGCCGGCAATTGCCGGTCCCGATACTGTTTGCCGCAGTGAAAACAGCATGGTTTACTCAACGCAGCCGGGAATGTCGGGATATATCTGGACAGTTTCGGCTGGCGGTCAGATTGTGAACGGAACCGGAACAAATACCATCGGCGTAAATTGGTTTGCCACCGGAAATCAAACCGTTTCGGTAAATTATTCAAATGCTTCGGGCTGTAATTCCACGAATCCAACGCTTTTTAACGTTTCCGTGAATGATCGTCCGTTTACAGATTTTATTGCAAATAACGTATGCAAAGGTTCTCCCACTACATTTACAAACCAATCAACAACAGCCTTCGGAACGATAACAACCTATCTATGGGAGTTCGGCGACGGACAAACCTCGCAGGCTGAAGATCCGGTTCATCTTTACCTGAACGCAGGTTTATACAACGTAAAGCTTACGGTTACAAATACCGCCGGATGCGTAAAGGACACAACGAAGCAGGCAAATGTATGGGGTAAACCAAACGCCTTGTTCTCATACGGCGTTTCAAACTGCGCCGGCGATTCGGTACAATTTACCGATCTTTCCACAACTGTTCATGGTTATATTAATCAATGGACATGGGATTTCGGAGATGGATCGGCGCCGGTTGTGATTCCGTTGCAAGGCAATCCAAACGTGAAACATAGATTTTTAAACAGCGGTACTTTTAATGTTAAGCTGACAATAACAACCAGTGATGACTGTATTTCCCAAAAGATAAATCCTGTTTCGGTAGCGCCCCGTCCGCTGGCAAATTTTGCATTTAGTACAGCATCGTGCGCATTGCTTCCGGTGCAGTTTACCGATTTGTCGCAACTCAACGGAGGACTGCCAATAACTTCATGGATCTGGAATTTTGGCGAACCAATTTCGGGTATAGCTAATACTTCGCCGTTACAGAATCCAGTTCATGTTTATCAGAGTGGCGGAATTTACTCTGTCAAATTAATCGTTACCAATGCCAACGGATGTCTCGATAGTATCAGAAAGTCTGTTACCATTAATGCAACTCCGGTGGCGAAATTTGCGGTTGACTCATCTTGCATCCAAAGCCCTACCCAGTTTACCGATAGTTCAACAACTGTTGCCGGGACGATAGTCGCCTGGGCATGGAATTTCGGAGATCCTGCAAGCGGCGCCAATAACATTTCTACCCTGGAAAACCCAACCCACATATTCAATACCCCCGGAAATTATTGGGTTTCCCTTCATGTTACAAATTCAAATCAGTGTGGAAAGGATACGGCAATAATGGTTACCGCCAATCCGAAACCAATTGCCGATTTTCAACATTCTGTACCATGTATGCAGGATACAACGCAGTTCACCGATTTATCAATAGCGCCAAACAGCTCAATTAAATCATGGCGTTGGAACTTTGGCGATAACGGAACCGACTCTATCCAAAATCCAAAACACGCTTATCTGACCGCCGGAACCTTCAACGTTACTCTGATAGTTACAAATCTTTATAATTGCAGCGACACGGTTACAAAGCCAATGGTTGTGAGATATAAACCACTTTCGGCTTTCAACTGGCAGAGTTATTTCTGCCCTGCAAATGAAGTTAATTTCCAGGATTCTTCCCAGGCTTATGGAGGCGCTTTTATTAGCTCAAGGATTTGGATATTTGAACCCGGATCAACTTTCAACGGAATAAATCCGCAACATCATTTCGGTTCGAACGACACTACATATTCCGTTACTCTGATGGTAACCGATAATTTCGGATGTAAGGATACTACTTTTGAAAATGTATATGTTAAGCCCGGTTATGACCTTACCTTTGATTATGATACGGCATGTTTAGGAGCTGCAACCCATTTCCGGGCGATTAATCGCGCTGCCGGCGATACCTTATATTCGCTTCGGTGGGATTTCGGGGATCCCGACTCTGGTCCCAATAACTTTTCAACCATGTACGAACCTGAACATGAGTTTAGCCAGACCGGTACTTTTGTGGTTTCGCTGAAAGCATGGAATTCGAATAATTGTGTTGACAGTTTGTTCAGGATTGTTCAGGTACGCAAACTTGCCGAACCCGATTTTACTTTCCAAACGCTTACTTGTATTGATACCGTAAGATTTGTGGATAAATCCAAACCAGGTTTCGGAACTATTGCAAAGTGGAAATGGATTTGGGGCGATGGAACGCCTTCAATAACAATTATGCCACCTGCGAAAGGCGATACAATGCATGTTTATGCAAATCCCGGCGACTATCCTGTTAAACTTATTGCGACTAATTCTCATGGATGCACCGATTCTATTGTAAAGGAGGTGAGCGTAGCGTGTATCGCCGCAGCCTTTACGCAACTCAATTCGTTCAATTGCTCCAGCGATTCCATTTCATTCCTTGATGGTTCGTCGCCGGTGAACAGAATCAGCTCCTGGCATTGGAACTTTGGCGACACAAAAACACTTGATTATACAGCATATCGCGATACTGTCTGCCATAAATTCGCGCCCGGAACTTATCAGGTTACTCTAACCATCAAAACCAGTTCGGGAGGCGCTATAATTTCGGCGGATCATCAGCTTTCAATAATTGTTCATGCCGCCCCCGTTGCCAATTTTACTACGAATACCGTGTGTTACGGCGATTCAACGCGCTTTACTGATCTGGCGCAGGAAAACCAGGTTCCGATTACTTACCGGGAGTGGAAATTCGGCGATGGCAGCTCGGTTGCCTTCTCCGATATCATAGTCAATCCCGTTCATAAATACCTTCATGGCGGAGTTTATAACAATAAATTCATTGTAAAAAACAATATCGGTTGCCGCGATTCAATAATCAAACCGGTTATTGTTCATAAACTGCCTGTCGCCTCATTTACAAATTCCACCGCTTGTCAGAGGTATGATATTAAATTCGCTGATGGCTCCGGTATGGGTGATACTACCATGATGAAATGGTGGTGGAATTTCAATAATCCGGAAAATCCTTATGATACATTACGAACCCGGCTCGTTACAAAACGCTTCGATTCAGCGGGCATTTATCCGGTTTATTTTAAAGTAATGGATAAAAACGGATGTATTGACGATACCATAAATATCGGCTTCGATGTTGAGCAATCGCCAGTTGCAGCCTTTACCATTACCGAAAATTTTGATGGAAAACCCGGAAAAATCAGGTTGAATAACGAGTCGTCCGGCGCAAAAGAGAAGGCATATAAATGGGATTACCAAACCGGAACATCGGTTGAAATGAACCCTGTTGTTACATATACCGACGACAATACGGTTTATATAATTGAACTGGTAACCTGGAATTACGAGAATTGCTATGATACTACTTCGTTATCTTATGAGTTTCATTACGATAATCTGTTTGTTCCGAATGCTTTTTCTCCGACCAGTCTGGCGCTCGACGTCAGGGAATTCAAACCAAAAGGGGTGAATCTTAGCGCCTATCATGTCACTGTTTTCGATAAATGGGGTCATCTGCTCTGGGAAAACACCGAACTTGACACATCAGGACGACCGGTGTCCGGTTGGGATGGCGCTTTCAACGGTGAATTGATGCCGCAGGATGTTTATATTTGGAAGATCAGCGCCACCTTTAAAAACGGCAAAGTGTGGGAAGGTTCGGAATCGGGAACCGGAAGCGTTTCAAATATGGGAACGGTAACATTAATAAGGTAACTAACGGTTAATTCTACCTATTTCAATTTAATTGTTTGATATGCACCCGTTATATCAGAGATTTCCGCCGTCTGTTGAAAATTGCATTCCGACCTGTATGGATGGGATGGTTATCAAAAGGAGAACCAAGAGAGAGCCATAGTTTAGCAAACATTGAAAGCAAGGATTTGGAATTAAGGATTGGAATTTGAGATTTGAAATTTGCGATCAGAATGTCACAATCTTGCCCGTTTGCAGTAATTGATAAAAAAATGTATATGAAGCGTTTTATCACCATTCCGTACTGTTTGGTTTTTCTCATTGCCATTCAATTACCGGTAGTTTCTAATGGTCAGTGTACAGTAACTATTGCCGCTAATCCGCCATCTGCAACTGTGTGCGCGCCGCAAACTGTTTCATTGACGGCAACGCCAGGCGCGCTGGGAACGCCGCCATATACCTATCTTTGGAGTACTGCGGCAACCACCCAGACAATTACGGTTAATGCAACAAACACATATTCGGTTACCATCACTGATGATATTTCATGTACCAATGACAATTCTGTTTCTGTAACAATAAACGCCTTGCCAACTCCGGCGATTACCGGAGCCGCTGAGGTTTGCGCTAACTCAATAAACTCGGTTTTTTCAACGCCCGATGTGGCAGGCGATTCTTATCTGTGGACGGTTACAGGCGGCACAATTACGGCAGGAACAAATACCAATGAAATAACTGTTACCTGGGGCGCAGCCGGTTCAGGGTTGGTTAAAGTAAAGGAAACAACTACCGCAACCGGATGCTTTACCGAGGTTACCAAAAGCGTTTCAATAAAACCGCTGCCTTCGCCAATTATTACCGGAAAAACTTGTGTGTGCATGAACCTTGCAGGCGTGATCTATTCAACGGCGTTAGTTTCCGGTCATACCTTGGTTTGGACTGTAACCGGCGGTTCTATCACCGGCGGGCAAAATACTAACCAGATAATTGTAACATGGGGAGCGGCAGGTTCGGGTACGGTGGAGGTGAGAGAGACGATAACCGCAACGGGGTGTTATAAAGACGCCTCTTTAAATATATCCATCAGCAGTACTTTTCCACCTTCAGCATTTACGGTTGTAAACAATAATATTTGTTCCGAAGAGACAATGAATTTCCAGGCTCCGGCAGGAACCGGTTACACCTATTTATGGAATTTTGGCGATCCTTCCTCCGGGGTTAATAATGCCAGTACGTTGCAGAATCCCGGTCATATATTCAAAACTTATGGTTGCGGCACAATTAACTACAATGTAATACTCACCGTTACTACATCCTGCGGGTGCTCAAGCGCTTCAACTCCACAGGTAGTTTCAATAAAACAGCAACCCAAGCCACGACTTGCCGACCCGGATCCTTATACTCCGTTTAGCAACTGCGACAATAATCCGACTCCTGCCAATCATGATTTTGAACTGACCGTGAATAATACCTCCACAAATTCATCTTGTATTACCGGTTATACTATCAACTGGGGCGATGGCGGCGGCGATATTCCTTTTCCTGCGGGTTTTACAACCACAAGTCACACCTATACCGAGCTGGGCGCGTTCAACCTGAAGATAACCGCTGTCAATTCAAACGGATGCAGCAATGATACTACGTACATAGTTGCAAACCAAAGTAATCCTGCCGTTGGGATAAGCGCGGCGGGAAGTACCTCGGGATGTTTACCTGTAACCTGGCCATTTACTATCAGCGGAGCTGCGAACAACTCTCCGGGAACAAATTACAGAATTGAGTTTGGCGATGGAGCCAGTATTATCAAAACTAATGACGAATTGCTGATTGACAGTATTGTTCCGCATGAATATATAACATCATCCTGTGGACAGGGATTAACGGGAAACCAGTTCATTGTGAAGGTTACGGCGGTAAATGCCTGCGATTCGACTTACGCGCTGGTTAGTAATGTGAAGGTGTATAAGCCGCCGGTTGCGAACTTCACTTCAAATCCTATATACATCGGCTGCGTTAATTCCCAGGTTTGCTTTTCGAATACAACAATCAATGGTTATGGGCTAAACTGTATTCCAACAAGTGTATATTCCTGGAATTTTGGCGACCCATTGTCAGGGACAAACAATACATCAACTGCAACAAACCCTTGTCATACTTACACAGAACCCGGAACCTATACCATCACGCTTGTTTCAAGCAATGGTCCGTGTCCAAACGCATCTACCCACACCAAAACTATATGCATCAATCCCCAACCCAATTCCAGTTTTGCGGTAAATCAGGATATTGGCTGCAAACCATTGACGATAAATGCAACAAACCAGTCAACCACGCCCAATAACTGTGGGGATCTTGGTTACACATGGAGTGTTGTTTTCAACGGATCGGGAACCTGCATTCCATCGGCTGGCGACTGGATTTTTGCATCAGGAACAGATTTACATTCACAGAATGCCACTTTCATCTTCAACGATCCCGGAACCTACACAATTACGCTGGCGGTTCAGAACAGTTGTACTACCATCACTTCAACGAAAACAATTACTGTGAAGAGCGTTCCGAAAATTACGGTTGATCCGATACCCGCTTTTTGCGCCGAAGGAACAGTGAGCCCCGCTGCAACTTTTCCCGAATGTTATGGAACAATCACCGCATGGAACTGGACCTTCACGGGAGGCTTGCCCGCTTCTGCCAATACCCCATCGCCAGGAATAATAACTTATAACTCTCCGGGAAACTACACAATTACCGCCAGCGCTACCAATGAATGTGGGGTTGGCACGGGAACGACGCCGTTAACAGTAAAGCCTCTGCCGGTTGTAAGCGTTAGTTTACCCGACCAGACTATATGCTCAGGCTCCGCTTCTCAGGAAGTCACAATTGCAACAACTATTACAGGCACAACATATAGCTGGTCAACAATTTCCTCGCCGGGAATTACGGGCGCGCCTGTTAATGGCGTTGCCAACCCCATTCCCGGCTGGACTTTGACGAATGCCAACAACACGGCAGGCACGGTGACAGTTACAATTACGCCAACTGCCAACGGATGCACCGGAACTCCGATAACGCATATAATTACAGTTAATCCGAAACCATTAGTTTCAAACCTGCCGTTAACTCAATCTGTCTGTTCAGGAATACCTACGGTGGAAGTGATTCTGACGTCGAATGTTACGGGAACAACTTTTGCATGGAGCGCGATGCCATCGCCGGCAACCCTTACCGGATTTACTACCGGAGGAACCGCAGTGATTCCTGTTCAGACAATCAATAATCCAACAACCGCCAATGGAACGGTGACATACTCAATCACGCCAACGGCAAATGGTTGCGATGGAACGGGCGCCAATTATGTGATTACGGTTAAACCTATTCCCGGCGTGAGTAATTCTCCGATGGAGAAGACGATTTGTTCGGGAATCAGCGCAGGCGTTATATTAACATCTGGCGTAACCGGCGCGACATATTCCTGGTCGTCAGTAGTAACGGCAGGGAGCGTTACCGGTAATAGCCTTATCGGAACAGGCAATATCACTAATATTTTAACCAATTCAGGGATTACTCTGGGAACGGTTCAATATTCAATAACGCCGACAGCCAACGGATGTGCGGGACTACCGGCTACCTATACCGTAAATGTTCAGCCCGTTGCCGACGTTACGCTCTCTTCGACCGAACAGACGATTTGCGCAGGTACTCCAACAACGCCGGTAAGTCTCACATCGAGCGTATCAGGCGCATTGTTTTCCTGGATTCCGGCAGCAAACCCAACAACCGGAATGAGCGGGTATGCTTCAGCTAACACCGGAAATTCCATCCCGGTAATGACCATCAACAGCACACTAATTATCAACGGAACAGTGACCTATACCATAACTCCATCCATCGGAGGTTGCAATGGAACGGTGGGAACACATACTATTACAGTAAATCCCGCGCCTTCCGTTATTACAACACCCGGTCCGCAATCGGTTTGTTCGGGTTTTCCAACCGTTTCAGTCGCGTTGAGTTCAAATGTAGGCGGCTTGGTTACTTACGATTGGACTGCAACAGGATCGTCGCCTAATGTAACCGGATATTCAACCGGCGGTTCGGGAAATATTCCTTTGCAGAATCTCATTAACAGCGGTTCGGTAATTGAAACGGTTACATATCACATAGTACCAACCTTTTCGGGAGGTTCGGGATTAAACTGTCCCGGCGTTCCGTTAGATTATATAATTACAGTGAAACCGCTTCCCACTGGATCTGCGGCTCCGTTTAACCAGGCAGTTTGTTCAGGACTAACATCTTTGCCAATAGCGCTAAGTTCTTCGATTAACCCTGGCGCTACTTTCAGTTGGACTACAATCTCATCCTCAGGAATTACCGGCGCGCCAGCCAACGGCGCAACCAATCCCATTCCTGCATGGACTTTGTCAAATTCAACAAATAGCGCTGGAACCGTCACTATCGCGATTACGCCAACTGTAAATGGTTGTCCCGGAAATCTGTTTACACATATAATTACGGTAAATCCCAAGCCTTCTGTGTCGAACAATCCATTAACTCAATTGGTATGTTCAGGTATTGCTACTACTGTCGAAATATTAACGTCGAATGTGTCGGGAGCTACCTTCATCTGGAGCGCGACGCCATCGCCGGCAACATTGACAGGATTTACGGCAGGCGGAACAAACACGATACCGGTTCAGACAATCAATAATCCAACAACCGCCAATGGAACGGTGACATACTCAATCACGCCAACGGCAAATGGTTGCAATGGAACGGTTGCCAATTATGTGATTACCGTCAAACCGCTGCCACAAGTGAGCAATTCGCCGTTAAGCAAAACGATATGTTCGGGGATAAACGCCGGGGTAACATTAACATCCGGCGTGACCGGCGCTACTTACATCTGGTCTTCCTCAGTTTCTGCCGGGAATGTAACCGGCAATACAGTCAGCGGAAACGGCAATATTGACGATTATCTGATTAATGCCGGAAATACCCTGGGAACGGTTCAATATTCAATAACTCCAACTGCCAACGGATGTGCCGGACCAACCGCTGTTTATACCGTAAACGTTCAGCCGGTTGCAAATGTAATACAGTCGCAGACTACGCAGACAATCTGTGCCGGAACTTCTACGACGGCAGTGAATCTCACGTCGAATGTTGCCGGCGCTTCTTTTTCCTGGACTCCGGTTGCTAACCCAACAAGCGGAATGAGCGGTTATGTTTCAGCCAATACCGGAAATTCGATCCCGCAGATGACGGTAAACAGTACGTTGGTTGTTCCAGGAACGGTGACTTATACCATCACTCCATCCATTGGAGGTTGCAATGGAACGGCGGGAACACATATTATTACAGTGAATCCGGCTCCGTCCGTTGTTACAAACCCCGGTCCGCAATCAGTTTGTTCGGGCGTTCCAACTACGTCAGTCGCTTTGAGTTCAAATGTAGGCGGGGCGGTTACTTACGATTGGACTGCAACAGGATCGTCGGCTAATGTAACCGGATATTCCACCGGCGGAACGGGAAATATTCCTTTGCAGAATCTTATTAACAGCGGTTCGGTAAATGAAACGGTGACATATCATATAATCCCAACCTTTTCGGGAGGTTCGGGATTAAACTGTCCCGGCGTTCCGTTAGATTATATTGTTGCAGTGAAGCCGATACCGGTAATATCATCCACACCTCCAAACCAGGCATGGTGCTCAGGTATTCCAACACTACCTATTACATTTAATTCTTCAATTCTTTCAGGAACGACTTACACCTGGACAGCCTCGCCAACCAACGGTATTACCGGCGCGCAGTCGGGCGGAACGGCAAATCCGATTCCGGCGATGACATTAGTTAATCCTTCAACAACAACTGGAACCGTAACTTTTTACATTGCCTCTGCCGCCGACGGTTGCAATGGAAATCAGATTACCAATGTTGTAACGGTAAATCCCGTTCCGGTAATAACAACCGTTCCATCGGCAATTCAAACAATTTGTTCGGGAAATCCAACAAACATTCAGATTTCATCAAATGTTACATCCGCTTCAATTTCTTATTCGGCAGCTCTTACAAGTGGAGCCGTTACCGGAATGCAAAATGGAATTGGTTCTCCAATCGCACAGGTTTTAATAAATACCGGAATAACCGCAGGTTCTGTGACTTACACCATAACCTGTGATGCAAATGGCTGCACTTCGACAAAGACTATTGTCGTAACCGTTAATCCGAAGCCGGTAGTGACAACTGTTCCGTCGCCAAATCAGGAAATATGCTCCGGAACAGGAACAAGTATCGCTCTTTCATCAAATATTACAGGAACATCAATTACCTGGATTCCTTCATTGACGAGTGGTACGGCGAGCGGTTTTACTCCCGGAGCGGGTTCGCCCATATCCCAGACCTTAATCAACGCTTCCAGTTCGGCTGCGGCTGTTGTCACATACACTATTTCATCAGTAGTAAATGGATGTACCGGAACTATAATAAATTATCCCGTTACCATTAACCCTTTGCCGATCGCTAATGCCGGCGCAAATCAGACTATTGGTTACGATACTTTTACTTCTCTGAATGGTCAGGGTACAGGAGGAACCGGTACACTCGGTTATTCATGGGAACCCGCAGGAAGTATCGCAACCGGACAAAATACACAGACGCCTCAAACCACTAACCTTACACAGACGACTACCTTTACCTTGCAGGTAAATGATACCAAAAACTGCACTTCATCCGGCAATGTAATTATCACTGTTTCCGGCAATGCCATCAGCGCGCAGTGTAACGCAAATCCAACGGCAATTTGCAATAATGGCGCATCCGTGCAGCTTTCATCATCCGGCGCAGGCGGTAGCGGAACCTATACATACAGTTGGTCTTCATCTCCTCCCGGATTTACCTCCATGTTGCAAAACCCGTTAATAACGCCTACGGTTACAACAACATTTACTGTCACCGTTGATGATGGTTTTAACTCGGCAACCAATTCTGTCGCCGTTACGGTAAACCCATTGCCAACTCCTTTCGGCATGACCGGCGGCGGCGAATATTGCGCCGGAGGCATAGGAAAGAGCGTTGACCTTGACGGTTCAGAGCAAAACTTCAGCTATCAATGCAAAAGGAACGGCAGCGACGACGGAGTTCCGGTGGTTGGTAACGGCGGCGTTATCTCATTCGGTTTAAAAACGCTTGCCGGCGTTTATACCGCAGAATGTACCAATCCTGCAACCGGCTGTGTGAGCCCAATGAACAACAGTGTTTCCATCAGCGTTAATCCATTGCCATCGGTTGAAGCCGGAAACGATAAAATAGTTTCTTATGGAACATGGACAACCTTAGCCGGCGCAGCAAGCGGGGGTACAGGAACATTGTCGCCCGGCTGGACGCCTTATGATTCAATCTTTTCAGGTTGGACAACGCTAACTCCTCAGACAAAAAACAGATATTCCACAAGTTATTTCAAATTGACTGTCACCGATACCAAAACCTGTGTCAGCAAGGATTCCATGAGGGTTATCGTAAACGGGAACGCCCTGAATGTTATAGCCGAAGTAATCCCGACGCCTATTTGCGACGGACAAACCGCCCAGCTTACGGCAACTGCTTCCGGCGGTAGCGGCGCGTTTGGTTACAACTGGGTTTCCGACCCTGCCGGATTTACCTCAACCCAGCAAAATCCAATGGTTTCGCCATCCGAAACAACATCCTACACTGTCGCCGTAAATGATGGATTTAACGCTGCCTCAGCTTCGGTTACTTTGATTGTGAACCCATTGCCCATCTCTTATAATGTAACCGGCGGCGGATCCTATTGTTTTGGAGGAACCGGCGTGGAGATTATCCTTGAAAATTCCGAAACAGGAGTGAACTATCAGCTTTTCCGAGGTTCGGTACCGCTCACGCCAACTATTGACGGATCAACAGGTTCGCCGGTTACGTTTGGATATTTCACCATCGAAGGAACCTATACCGTAAAGGCTACGCGAACCATTACCGGATGCGAAAACCTAATGACCGGCAGCGCCGCAGTTACAATTCTTCCGCTGCCCGGCGTCTTTACCGTAACCGGAGGCGGTTCTTACCCAGCCGGCGGATCGGGTGTGCCGGTAGGATTGTCTGAATCGGAAACCGGCGTCAACTACATGCTTTACAATGGCGTTGATCCTGTTACAACGCCTCCGGGAATTCCAGGCATTGACAATACTCCTATTGATTTTGGAAATCAAACGCTTGCCGGAAGTTATACAGTTGTGGCAACAAATGCCATAACCGGCTGCGTTTCCGATATGGCAGGAAACGTAACGGTGGTTATTAACCCTTACCCAAGCCTGTTCAATGTTTACGGCGGCGGTCAGATTTGCCTTGGCGAAGCGGGAAAAGAGATTGGTCTCAATGGTTCCGAAACCGGAATACGTTATATCTTGCGCCGCAACAACGACAGCATCGCTCAATTACCCGGAAACGGCGATTCGCTTCATTTCGGAATCTTCAATATCGCAGGAACATATACAATCAAAGGCGTTACAATTGCAACAGGTTTGATTAGAATAATGACCGGGAGCGCCGTAATTGTGGTAAATCCACTTCCAATTGCCTATCTGATGATTCCGCAGGGCGATACCTGTTACGGCGCGGAAATATTACTAAACGGTTCGGAAGCCGGAATAAACTACTACCTTATAAATGGCGCCGATACAATTTTGATGGTTGCCGGAACCGGACTTTTCGGGCTTCTCACCTTCGGACATATTTTCGATACCGGAACCTTCCGTTTGGTGGCAATCAACCCGGTAACCGGCTGCAAAAATGATATGATCGGCACGGTCACACTGCATCCTGCGCCGGAATTGTTCGATGTTGTTCCTCCCGGAATTTTGTGTCCCGGACAAACGGTTCTGCTCACCGGATCTCAGATCGGTATTGATTACCAACTTCGCCGCGACAGCCTTACAAATGTCGGGTTACCCATCTCAGGAACGGGATTTCCGCTTGATTTCGGAGCACAATACATTCCCGGAAAATATCAGGCAATCGGTTATAACCCTCTTACCCATTGTTATTCCTGGATGAACCTCGACGCCACAATCCAGCCCGCTCCCATTGTATTTAACATTTTGCCTTCGCTTGATACCTGCGCCCCCGCCATTGTCCGTTTGAATGGCTCCCAGATGGGAATTTCCTATCGTTTGACCTTCAACAACACGGTTTATCTCGACAGTTTGTACGGAACCGGTCAGCCCCTGATTTTCGGAACCTACCAAACCGCGGGAGTTTACAGGATCATCGCCATTGATACTCTTACCCATTGCGAATACGCGATGGGTGACAGCCTCCGGATCTTCCAATCGCCGATACCTTATCACATAATTCCAAACGGCATTGATTGCGCCAATTCGAATATCGGACTCGAAGATTCTGAGATCGGCGTTAATTATAAGTTGATTCGCGATGGCTGGATATTTGCAGCAGGTCCGGTTGCAGGTACCGGAAACCCAATATCTTTCGGCAACCAGTATTATTCGGGGGTTTACAAAGTTGAAGGCGTTTTCAGCGCTACTTCATGCCATTCCGACATGAATGGCTCCACCGTTCTGAATCCACTTCCAATTTCATACATACTTCATCCCCAGAATGCTGTGTGTGCCGGAACCGATCTCTATCTCAATGGTTCCGACATTGGAATTGAATATGAATTGCGCCGCGATGGTATTGGCGTAATAACCAAACCCGGAACAGGTTTGCTGCTCCATTTCGGACTACAGTTTCTCGAAGGAATTTATTCCGTTTATGCAGTGGATACCTGGAGTGCGTGCGATACGATGATGACCGGAAGCGTCGCTGTACTCCCTTTACCTCTCGCTTTCAACTTAACTCCGGAGGGCGGAAATTGTTCCCCTGCCGAGGTAGGATTGTCGGGTTCGCAGGTTGGCGTAAACTACCAACTATACCGCAATGGTTTTCCAACAGGAATTCCGGCACAGGGAACCGGGCTGCCACTGACTTTCGGTTCGCAACCTGCCGGAAATTATATTGTCATAGCTCAGATTGCGGCAACCTCCTGCGCCGACACAATGCCCAATGATGTGATTATTACCAACGGTCCGCACGCAGATGCCGGAAATGACGCGGCAATCTGTGAAACCAATACGATACAGTTGTCGGGAATAGCATCAGGTTACAGCGCGGTTCTATGGTCAACGCAGGGTGATGGAAGTTTCTCAGATCCGGCGATCCTCAACCCTGTTTATACTCCCGGAAATACTGATAACGGAAGCGGTTCGGTTCGCCTGGCGATGAAGGTTTTTGGTTCTCCCGCCTGTCTCGATAAAACTGACGCCGATACCCTCGTTGTCACCATCAACCCATTTCCGCTTGTTGAAGCGGGACTTAACGATACCATCTGTGCCACCGGCGCAGTTTCGCTTCATGGATTTGCTCAAAATTATTCAATCTGCCAATGGCATACTTCCGGTGACGGGATTTTCGATAATTCCATAACGCTGAATCCGGTTTATACTCCCGGATCTTTGGATAAACAGTCGGGCGCGGCGCGACTGAAATTATCAGTCTATGGAATACTTACCTGCCTTGATGATATGGTTTCCGATTCCCTGAATCTGGTTATTGATCAATTACCAAGCGCTTATGCCGGAATTGACGATACAATATGCGAAAACCAGACTTACCGGCTTACCGGCATTCCACAGCGCAATTCTTCTGTTTTGTGGACAACCGCCGGTGACGGCAGTTTTGACGATCCCACAAAACCCGACGCCCTTTATACCCCAGGCGCGAATGACAGACTTGTTGGTTCGGCGCCATTGGTTTTTTCTGCCTTAGGGATTGCGCAATGTACTGCCGAAAGCGACCATGATACAATGAACCTCGCACTGATCAGATTGCCAATTGTTGATGTAGGACGCGATACCACGCTTTGCGCAAATCAGGCATATCAGTTAGCTGCTTTGGCTCAACGATATTCAAATCTTGAATGGAATACAACCGGCGATGGAATTTTCAGCGACCGGTATATCGCCAATCCTTTGTATTCCCCAGGATCGGCTGATAGTCTGGCAGGGTCGGTTATGTTAAAACTCACTGCGCATGGTTTGTCGGATTGCAGCGTTGATGCAGTTTCCGACAGTCTCGTTTTATCGCTATACCCAATGCCGCTGGCAAACGCCGGAAACGATACGCTTACCTGCCCGAATGTTCCTGTTCCGCTTCATGGTTCCGCCACGCATTATACAGCGCTTCTCTGGAGCGCTTTGGGCGATGGCGTTTTCAGTAATCCAACCATAATGAATCCCTCATATCTTCCCGGAAGTAGCGATATTCTGACCGGATATACCGATTTGAAATTAACCGTGAATGGCGAAGCGAAATGCACTCCGGCGATTGATTCCGACACAGTCCGTCTTATTTTCAAACCGCTTCCCACGGTTACTCTGAATGGCTCCGACACAATTTGCGAAGGTTATAATGGAAATCTGATTGCAACTTTAGGCGGCATACCTCCCTGGTCAATCGTCTATTCCGATGGGATGAACAACTTCACAGCCGCCAATATTCCATCGAGTCCTTTCACCTTCACGGTAGCTCCGATAGTTACGACAACTTATACCATTTTGAACATCAGCGACGGCAATTGTTCTGTTACTTCCACAGGACCATCATTTACAATAAATGTAATCCCGCAGCCCAATACTTATACCATGACTGTTGCCAATGGCGGCGGTTACTGCGAAGGCGGCGTCGGCGTTGAAATCGGTATTGACGGCTCGCAAGTGGGAATCTTTTACCAATTACTTTCAGGCGGAATGCCAAGCGGTTTCCCGATTCCGGGAACCGGGTCGCCAATCAGCTTCGGCATGAAAACCATTCCCGGAATTTACCAGGTCAGGGCTTTTCATCCACAAACTTTATGTGATGTTCAGTTTGGCGACAGCGTGGCGGTAGTCGTATTTCCCACGCCAAGGGTTGATTTTACCGGCGACTCCACCTGTTATCAGCAGTTAACCCAATTTCATCTTAATGGACTTGATATTAGCCGTATTGCCTTATGGGAATGGAATTTCGGCGATGGAAATTCATCGTCATTCACCGCCCCGGTTGAGCCTTCGCATCTCTATCCGGCGACCGGAATTTTTCAGGTTACCTTGACCGTTACCGATACAAACAATTGCAGCAAAACACTCGTTCATGCTATAACTGTAAACGAATTGCCGGTTGCCATGTTTTCGCATAATGCGCCGATGTGTTCAGGCTATGAAGTTCTCTTAACAGATTATTCCTACGCGCCGGGCAATAATTTCCTGATTCAATGGCATTGGGAATTCGGCGACGGATCGGATACCTTAATCCTCTTGCCTGATTTGCCTGATGTTTCACACATCTACAACATTCCCGGAACATATCAGGTAAAACTTACAGTTAAAACAAACCAGGGATGTCTCGCTGAGAAGATCAGAACCATTGATATTTCGCCGGCGCCAATGGCAAATTTCGATTTCTCGAATAGCTGTGAAGACGAAAATGTTCATTTTACTGATATTTCGCAACTACAAGGCGGAGGTTCGATTGTTGAATGGAGCTGGAATTTCGGCGATCCTTCGTCGGGATGGAATAATACTTCGATACAACAATCGCCCATCCATGTTTTTGATACGGTTGGAATTTACAGAGTGCGGCTGATAGTGATGAATTCGGGAGGCTGCACCGATACTATCCTTACAATAGTGACTGTTCATGCCGGACCTCGCGCGAATTTCACAACCACCGCCGCCTGCCTCGGAAGTATCACCCAGTTTACTGATACATCTGTGCCAAATGCAACTGCAAACATTGAGTGGATATGGAATTTCGGCGATGGCAGCCCGACTTCAACCATCCAGAATCCAACCCATACTTATGCCAATCCCGGTATTTTTGCGGTTACGCTGACGGTAAAAAATTCCAACTTCTGTAGTCGCGACACAACGTTGAATGTGGAGGTTCTTCCGTTACCTGTGGCAGCTTTCATAACCAATTCTCCGGTTTGTAGCGGCGCTGCGGTTATCTATACCAATAGTTCCACAACGCTGCATGGACAGATTGTAAAATGGGTTTGGAATTTCGGCGACGGATCGCCCGACACAACAATACTGTTTCCCGGAAACCCGAATGTAACTCACACTTTTGCCGGCACAGCGTCGCAACACACCGTTCGACTGACGGTTAAAACCAGCGACAGTTGCGTCTCGTTTATCGAACATCTTATAAACAGCGTACCCGCGCCGGCGGCAAATTTCGCATATACTCCCAACCTGTGTCCCGAACAGAATGTTTTTTTCACCGATTTAAGCCAACCCAACGGCGGCGGTCCGGTTACAGCCTGGCTTTGGAATTTCGGAAATCCAACATCGGGATTTTTCAACACTTCAGTACTTCAGAATCCTTCGCATACCTTTACAGGAGCCGCAAGTTATAATGTTTCTCTGATTGTCAGAAACGGTAATAATTGCGCCAATACCATTTCGAAACCGGTTACTATTCAGCCGGAGCCAACAGCGGCATTTTCCTTTGATATGGTTTGTAAAGGAAATATGACCCATTTTACCGACAATTCTATTGCCAACGCTCCCTCAATCATTGGCTGGGACTGGGATTTCGGCGATGGGCTGCCACATGGAACAGTGAATAATCCTGTTCATCTTTACAGCAATGCAGGTTCTTACACCGTAACGCTGACAGTTACAAATTCCAATCAGTGTACAAAATCGGTATCCCACACCGTGATTGTTTATCCCAACCCTGTGCCGCTTTTTACATACAGCAATGTAACCTGCGCCGGGTCGCCAGTATCGTTCTTCGATGAATCAACGGCGTCGCATGGATATATCCTTCAATGGCTCTGGAATTTTGGCGATGGGCACGATACAACGATCAACTTTCCCGGAGTTCAGGAAGTTTTGCATACCTATTCATCGGGAGGAACGTACAATGTAATCCTCACTGTAAAAACTTCGGATAGTTGTACTTCGTCGCTAACCAATGCAATAAATGTAATATCGCATCCTTTTGCAAACTTTTCAAACCCTGCAACGAATTGCGAGCAGTCGCCGGTCCAGTTTAGCGACCTTTCGCAGCCAAATGGCGGCGGTGCGATCATGACGTGGAACTGGAATTTTGACGATCCCGGATCGGGCGTAAATAACTTTTCGCCTAATCAGAATCCTCTACATATTTTCTCAACCAATGGAAGTTATGATGTTCAACTGATTGTTGAAAATGTAAATCAGTGTTCCAATACTATCGTCAAAACCGTTATCATCAGCGACAATCCTGTGGCGAAATTTACAGTGGATACCGTTTGCAAAGGCTTATCTACGCACTTTACCGACGCCTCATTGCCGATGGGTGGAACAATCAATTCATGGAGCTGGAATTTCGGCGATGGCAGCCCTCTTTCAACCATACAGAGTCCAACTCACCTGTATGTAAACAGTGGTTCTTACAATGTAACCTTATCAGTGGCAACCATTACGGGATGCCTGCACGATACGGCAAAACAGGCTGTTGTAAAAACGCCGCCCGACGCCAATTTCAGCATCGCAGGGCATTGCAAAGGAAGTTTAACTCACTTTACCGACCTTTCAACCACCCCAGGCGGAGCGATTACGCAACGGGAATGGCATTTTGGCGACGGGGATACTTCCACTCTTCCGAATCCGACTCATCTGTATGCAAATCCGGGCGCCTACACTGTTAAGCTGATTGTGTGGAATACATCAGCATGCGCCGACAGTATCACTATTCCGTTAGTGATTTTTGACAAGCCTGTGGCGGCATTTACCTCGTTCAGCAAATTTTGTCCCGCAGGCGAAGTAACCTTCACCGACCATACAATAGCGGCTGGCGCGCCAATTACCAGTTGGCTCTGGACTTTCGGAGCAGGCTCTTTTAATACTGCGCAAAATCCGGTTGTCACCTTCCCCGCTACGGGCGTAAACCAGGCTGTGCAACTTATTGTACACGATGATAATGAATGTTACGACACCATTGACTCAACAATTTTTATTAAACCGGCTTTTGCCTTTACCTTTGATGCAACCTCAGCCTGTTTTGGTTTACCTACGCAGTTTACTCCGGTAAATCTTGCGCCGGGAGATTCTCTTTCATCTCTTCACTGGACATTTGGCGAATCATCATCGGGGAGCGGAAATTTTTCTACCGCCTATACTCCGGCGCACACATATTCCGCGGCGCAAACTTTTATCGTAAAGCTGAAGGCATATAACTCTGATAACTGCTACGACAGCGTTTTCAGGGAGATCATTGTTAATCCGCTTCCAACAGTTGACATAACCTACAATGCAGGACCGCATTGCGATTCAGTTATTACTTTCCATCAAACGACATCGGGAAACGGCGTTGCATTGGACAGTCTGCGCTGGCAATTTGGCGATGGAAGCGATACTACATTTATCCCGCCGTGCGCTGCAAATATTGTCCACCGATATTCCGGCTATGGATTTTTTGAAGCAGTTGTAACGGCGTTTAATCATAACGGCTGTGAGGCTGTGGATACTGCCCGGATTAATGTCGCTTGTATCTCGGCTTCATTTATTAACCGCGATACGCTTGTTTGTGAGAAGATGAAGGTAGTTTTGTACGACAGTTCAACGCCGGTAAATCTTATCAAATCATGGAAATGGTCATTCGGCGACGGATCGCCCGATACGACATACGCCAAATATACCAACGAGATAACGCACACCTGGAATCTTTCCGGCAATAAAATAGTAACGCTGATTGTTGAAGCCACGAATAATGGTTTTACTGTTAGGGACACAACAAGATTGAATCTTTTTGTGAAATCTTCGCCCGTTTCAGCTTTCAGCGTTACTTCCATTTGCGCTGGCGATAGCTCCAGGTTCATCAATCTTTCCGACAGCGCCGGCGCCAGCATCGTCGCTTCAAAATGGAAATTCGGCGATGGCGCAACATCAACAACCGATACTTCAACCGCGCTGAATCCGGTTTACAAATATAAAAATCCCGGGAAATTTACTGTTAAACTGCTTTCGGTAAATAATCTAGGCTGTTCCGACGCCTTGCAAAAGCAGGCAATAGTTTTCAGATTGCCAGATGCGCAATTCGTCAATGGAAAGGCTTGTGAAAGATACGACATCGCCTTCGGCGATCATTCGGTTCCCGGCGATACTTCAATTGCCGGATGGTTTTGGAATTTCAGCGCTCCCGGATTCCTCTTCGATACAATTTCCGGTAAAGATGTAATCAACCGTTATGAGCAGTTCGGAGCGTACAATGTTTACATGAAAGTTGAAGATATAAACGGTTGCAGCGACACAATTTCCAAAATCATTGAAGTGGCGCCGTCGCCAATAGCCGCATTTACCATTACCGACAACTTTGATGGAAGAACAGGACAAATCAGGCTTAACAACAAGTCGTCAGATAGCGCTTTTGCATTTGCCTGGACCTTTGAACCAGGAAAGAATTCCAAGGAAAAAAATCCGGTTTATCAATTTACTGAAGATGGAAAATACATAATTCAGCTCGTTGCCAGATTTAAAAATGGCTGTTACGACACAACATCGCTGCAATATGAGTTTCTTTATGATAATTTGTTTGTTCCCAATGCTTTTTCTCCAACAAATCTCGATGGTTTAGGATGCAGGGAATTTAAACCCAAAGGGATGAATTTGCGCGACTATCATGTAATGGTATTTGACAAATGGGGACACCTGATATGGGAGTCGCAGGTACTTACCAGCGACGATAAAGGAATGCCAAAAGATGGATGGGACGGCACATTTAATGGCGAGCCGATGCCGCAGGATGTTTATATGTGGAAGATTAACGCCACCTTTACTAACGGCAAGGTTTGGGAAGGATCAGAATCGGGAACCGGCGGCGTTTCAACCATGGGAACGGTAACATTGATCAGGTAATTAATTGTTATCTGCAATGCTGAACAACGACCCATCCGCCCCTCCAAAAGCCTACCCAAAGGCATGGTTAAAAGAGCGAAATTTCCCAACGGATTGCCTGAGAGGGAATAAGATTTTATAAAAATTTACTTTTGGAATGAAAGAAATATTTACCTTCGCTTCCGAAAATATAAATAAGATGAAAACTGTAATAAAAATTTTCAGGAGCATCTTTAGAAATGACAAACAAGTTAAGATTAAAACAACAAGTATTTCATCACGATATTTGAGTTAATAATCTTGACATACTTTCAAGAATAATTTGAAAGGTGTCCTTGTATCAAGGACGCCTTTTTAATTTAAAGAAGTTAAAAAAATCAACAAAAAATGAATAAAAGAATACAAAATGCTTAAAGAGCAAAGTCAAATATTATTAAACCGAAAAGAAAATTAATCAGAAGAAATATCAGATATGGAAAGCGTAACGAACATTTTTGATGAATTAAATTGGAGAGGATTGATAAATCAATCTTCTGACGCAACAGGGTTAAAACAAAGAGTAAACTCACCAATTACTACCTACGCAGGGTTTGACCCAACAGCAGACAGTTTGCACATCGGCAATCTTATTCCACTTGTTGCACTAATGAGGTTTCAAAAATTAGGACACCACGCTATTGCGGTTGCAGGCGGTGGAACCGGTTTGATTGGCGACCCTAGCGGTAAAGAAGAAGAAAGAAAACTTAGCCAAAGTGAAATTGTTGCCGACTGGACAAATAGAATCAAAGGACAACTTGAGCACTTTTTAGATTTCAATTCAAATGTAAACCCTGCAAAGCTTGTAAATAATTATGACTGGATTTCGGAATATAATCTTATTGAATATCTGAGAGACATTGGAAAGTATTTTACTGTAAACTGGATGCTTGCAAAAGATTCTGTGAAGGTGAGAGTTGACAGAGAAGATGTGGGAATATCATACACAGAGTTTAGCTACATGATAATTCAGGCAATAGATTTTCTTCACTTGAAAAAGAAATACAATTGTGAATTGCAAATTGGAGGGAGCGACCAGTGGGGCAACATGACCGCAGGAATGGAATTGATTAAAAGAAAGCTTAGCGCGGATTCATATTGCATGACTTTTCCACTGATACTTACAAGTTCTGGAAAAAAATTCGGCAAAACTGAAAAGGGAACAATTTGGCTTGATGCCGAGAGAACAACGCCATATCAGTTTTATCAATTTTGGCTTAATACTACTGATGAAGATGTAACAAGGTTTTTGAAATATTTTACCTTCTTAACTAAAGAAAAAATTGATGAATTTGAAACCAAAACCAAAAAGCAGCCACAATTAAGAGAAGCGCAAAAAGCATTAGGAAAAGAAATGACTATTATGGCTCACGGTGAAAGCGAGTATGAAAAAGCTATTGCCGCTTCTAAAATTTTGTTTGAAGGTAGCAGCATAAAGGAGGCAAACAAAGAAACCATCGTTACTCTGTTCAAATCAATGGAGCATACAGAATTGGAACTGAATGAGAATATTGGACTTGTTGACTTACTCATTAAAACCAATTTGTGCAAATCAAAAAGAGAAGCAAGACAAGATATTGAGAACGGCGCTATCTATTTGAACAGCGAAAAAATTAAAGAGATAGAAGCAATAATTTCTAAAGATAATTTTGTTTTGGGAAACTATTTGATTTTGAGGAGAGGACAAAAGAACAATCAGCTTGTAAAACTCAAAGTGTGAAATGGTAACGGAAAGATTAACAGTGACCGACAGGATTGACAAGTTTTTCATTGAACGCCGTATGTATGGGATGAAGGACATTTTGACATTCCTTTTTCTTACTCTTCTGATTCATTTCGGCTGGCGTTTCTGGGAAAATAAGTTAGGCTTATTTCCCATTCATAATTTCATGACAACGATTATGAACTGGCTTGCCAACGAAGTATTGTATCAAAGTACCTGGGCGCTCAATACATTTATGGGGTACAAGGTTACAATCACCGGTAATCTCATGGAGTTTCCTTCGGGTTATGACATCTCTATAAATAGCAGTTGTTCAGGAATGAAACAAATAATGCAGTTCGTTCTGCTAATGCTGATTTACCGTGGACCCTGGCTCAAAAAACTGTGGTTTATCCCTTTGGGCGCATTGCTCGTTCACATTACCAACCTTCTCAGAATTTTCCTGGCAGGGGTGTTGTCAATGAATCATCCCGAATGGATGAAATTTGCCCACGATAATGTTCTCAGATGGATGTTTTACCTTGTTATTTGCGGACTCTGGTTATTTTGGGTGAAGCGGATTAGTGTGAGAAGCGTAAAGTGATTCAGCGTTAAGTCAGAGCCTTTTCCAGCAATTTCAGGTATTCAGTCCTCGACACTGTTGAGGCTCCGAGGCTGCGAAGATGGGATGTTTCCACCTGACAGTCAATAAAAGTCAAACCATGATGAAGGCAGAATTCCACAAGCGCGGCGAATGCAACCTTCGAAGCGTTGGGCATTTTGAAAAACATACTTTCGCCAAAAAAGGCGGCGCCGAGCGAAACTCCGTAAAGTCCGCCAACAAGTTCATTCCCGTAATAGGTTTCAACAGAATGAGCTAATCCCCGGCGATACAGTTCATGGTAAGCCTCGGTAAAACTTTCATTGATCCAGGTGCCAGCCTCATCAGCTCTTTTTGTTGAAGCGCAAGCCCTGATTACATCTTCGAATCCCGAATCAATCCTGACTGAGAACTTTCCACTTTTTAAAATTCGATCAAGCGATTCAGATTTATGGAATTTTTCAGGAAAAAGGACCATCCTGGGATCTGGCGAATACCAGTAAACATCGCCTTCTTCCATAAACCATGGAAATATTCCCTGTGAATATGCAAGGATTATACGTTCAACTGAAAGATCACCGCCAATGGCGATCAGTCCGTCGGGTTCTGCATCTTCAACCGGCGGGAACAAGGGTTCTTTGTGAAGGAGGTAAACGGTCATATATTTTCCTCCAGCGCGGCGAGAAGTTTCTGGCAGGAAACTTCAATCTCTTCTGTGGTAATGGTAAGCGGAGGAGCAATTCTGAATGTTGCCGGCATGAACATATACCAGTCAATTATTATCCCGTTTTTTATAGCCGCCTGCATAAATAAATTTCTCTTTTCCGGTTGAAGCAAATCCACGCCAAGAGCCAGTCCTGCACGCCTGATACTGGCGATGGCGCGATTGCCTCTAAGCCTATCTTCGAACATTTTACCTTTCCGATCAACCTCCCGGATTAGGTTTTCGGTTAGTAAAACGTCAAGTCCGGCAAGAGCCGCAGCACAACTAACCGGGTGACCGCCAAAGGTGGTAATGTGTCCGAGTTCAGGGTTAAATGCCAGCGTTTCCATCATTTTCTTTGGCGCAATAAAAGCTCCAAGCGGCATCCCGGCGCCAAGCGCCTTGGCAAGGACGAGAATATCGGGTACAAAATCATAATGTTCAAAACTGAAAAGTTTTCCGGTTCGTCCCATGCCCATCTGAACATCATCCAAAATAATCAGAACCCCGAATTCACAACATCTTTCCTTAAGCTGTTGAAGATATTTTTTATCAATGGCTTTGATTCCGGCTTCAGCCTGGATTAATTCGATAACAACACAGGCTGTTCGGTGCGTAATTTGTTCCAACTGCTCACTGTTGTTGAATTGCAGATGCCTTATATCGGGTAAAAGCGGCCTGAAAGCATATTTCAACGATTCATTTCCCATGATGCTCAAGCACCCATGAGTACTTCCATGATAGGCGTCTTTATAGGAAATTATCTCAGTTCTTCCAGTATAGCGCTTTGCGAGTTTTAAAGCGCCCTCAATAGCTTCACTGCCTGAATTAACAAAGTAAACCGAATCAAGTTGATGGGGGAGAAGCCCTGCCAGTTTTTCTGCAAGTCGAACCTGCGGCGATTGAATAAATTCCCCGTAAACATTAAGATGAAGATAACAGTCAAGCTGTTCCCTGATAGCTTCGAGAACCTGTGGATGGCGGTGACCGGTATTGCTAACCGTAATCCCGGCAACAAGGTCAATATAACGCTCGCCATTCCTGCCATAAAAGTAAACTCCTTCTGCCTTTACTATTTCAATATCCATTGGATAAAATGAAGGCAAACCAAGATATCGGTAGAATAACTCACGCTCGGTCATGTCAAATATTTACATAAACTCCGCCAAAGATTAAAACGCCCGGAAGTCATGTAATAGCTATTCCGGAGAGTTTTCATAAACCAAATATTGCCAAGGAGCCAAAGTCACTTTATCGCCGGCTTTCCATTCCTTTGACTGCCCGGTAAAGACCTCTTTATAACGACCGGCAAAATCGTTGCCTTTCAGTTGGACAGACTGGTCTGTTTCCGAAAAATTGAGCAGAACGAATAATTTCCGGTTATCCTTCTTTCTGAGGAAAGCATAAACCTGATTATCATTGGTTGTTGATATTTTAATGAACTGTCCGCCGCTATCGCCGCTTGCTATCAGGTCGTTCTTTTTCTTCAATTGCATCAGGGTTGTATAGAACGATTCGAGTGGGTAATTTCCCCAGGGGATAGTGTCTTTGTCAAAAAAGCGTAACCGTTTATTCATTGCCGATTCCTGACCGCTGTACACCAACGGAATGCCCGGAAAGGTAAATGTAAAAACCGCAAAGGCGCGGGCGCCGCTTCCCATTCGCTCGTACTCGGTTCCGTTCCATGAGTTTTCGTCATGATTCGAGGTAAAACGCATACGGTAAGCATCGGCAGGGTAAAGACTTTTTTCCGACTTATAGGCGGAATCTATTTTGTCGGCGCTCTTCTTTCCCTTTGCAATATCATTAAGAATGTGATGAATTCCCCATGAATAGGTTGCACCGAAAGCCGTGTAGTGCATGATGGGTTTTTCTTCTTCGGCAAGCATGAATATCTGTTTGATGTTCCGGAGAACAGGTACCGCCTCATTCCAGTAATCAACCGGCATCATTCCTGCAACGTCGCAGCGATAGCCGTCAATGTCGGCTTCCTTTATCCAGTAAGAAAGCGCTTCGGTCATATATTGCCTCAAACCAGCCTGGCTATAGTCAAGGTCGGCAACATCTGTCCAATCGGCAACCGGCGGTATAATATTTCCGGCTGAATCCTTGGAATACCATTCCGGATGTTTTTCAATTAAAGTATTGTCCCAGGCAGTATGATTGGCAACCCAGTCAACGATCACTTTCATGCCAAGCTCATGGGCTTTTTTTACAAGGTTGATAAAATCTGCTTTGGTACCGTACTCAGGGTTCACGCCATAATAATCGCTAACGGAATAGTAACTTCCCAAAGTTCCTTTCCTGTTTTTCTTTCCAAGTGGATTAATGGGCATAAGCCAGAGAATGTCAACTCCCATTTTTTGTAAACGCGGGAGTTCCTTTTCAAGCGCCATAAAAGTTCCTTCGGGAGTGAACTGCCTTATGTTTACCTCATAGATAGTGGCATTTCGGCTCCATTCAGCATGTGGAGATGGTCCGCTTTTTTCAGCGGTTGGTTTCGGGGAGCATGCCCCAAGGGTCAGAATAACCCCGATCATAACGAAGATTGTTTGTTTCATGTTTGGTAATTTTTTAAATGAGTATCAGGTTGTTTGTCTAAACTCCATTATTCATGGTATTTTCCTTTGTTTTTCTCAGTTCAGTTTCTCGGAAAAAAACGTAAATCATCGTGTTTCATAAAATGTGTAGAGTTAATCGTAATACGCTAACCCGAATCATATTAACCTCTCGACTCGTCGCGAGTCGTTTGCGGCAGTTCAATCCAGAAGGAGCTTCCCTTACCCGGCACACTCTCAACCCCGACATTTCCGCCCATGGCGTCCACAAGTTTTTTAACGACAACAAGGCCAAGTCCGGTACCCTCGATTTCGGTTTTCTCGGCGCCAATACGCTCGAATGGCTGAAAAAGTCTGGTGATTTCCCCGGCAGCTATCCCCATTCCTGTGTCGCTGATTGAAATTCTGATACGCGAAGTTTCCGGTTCTTCTGTTTGCGCGATTTCGGTTTTAATCGTTACCGTTCCACTTGTGCTGTTGTATTTGATGGCGTTGTCGGTTAAATTAACCAAAACCTGCTTCAAACGGGGCTTATCTGCCAATACAAAAAGTTGGTTGGCAGGCGAATCAACCAGCGAGAGTGTTTGCTCACGTTTACCTGCGGCATGACTAACAACATCAAGCATTTCCTGAATAGCATGATTAATCTTAACAGGTTCAATCGTGAGCGCAACCGCGCCTGATTCGATATCGGAAATGTCGAGAACTTCGTTTATTAAACTGAGCAGACGCCTGCCGTTGTTCAGAATATGGTTTACCCACTTTTTGTGCGATGTTTTTAGTTCGCCCATCTCCATGAGCTGGGCAAAGCCAAGTATTGAATTCATGGGTGTGCGCAGTTCGTGGCTCATTCGCGAAAGGAATGCAGTTTTGTCGCGATTGGCTTTTTCGGCTTCGTTTCTGGCTTTCAACATTTCATGGTCTGCCCGTTTGCGCTCGGTAATATCGAAAAATGTAACAACTGACCCTTGTATTTCCCCGTTAAAAAAAACAGGATACGACCAATATTCAACCGGAAAGCAGGAGCCATCCGCCCGCCAGAATATTTCATCTTCGACATGTATTTTTTCATTCGGACAAAGCGACAGATGAATCCGGCAATTTTCACTAATTAAAACAGTACCGTCGGCTTTACTATGATGAACAAGCCGGTGCATATCTTTGCCTACTAACTGATCGGCTTTTTCGTAACCTAATAGTTGGATGCCTGCCGTATTGGAAAAGGTACATTTGCCCTGATGGTCGAGACCGTAAATACCTTCGGCTGTTGAGTTGAGTATAATCTCGAAACGTTCTTCGCTTATTTTAATCTCCGACGCTAATCTACCGGCTATATGCTGCACCCGGTAATAGGCGCTAAACAAGGATAATGATAACATAAATAATAACAGACTTATAACGATACCGCTTGCTAAGATGATAATAACTTTGCCGCTCACAATAGTTTGTTCCTGTGATTTTGTAAAATACAATATCAAATTTTTGTTGTGAAAATCAACATGAAGCGTAACTGAATAGTTGTCGGTGTGTTTCATCCTGTCATTTATCTGGCTGTCGTATAATAATGAATTAGCCGAAATGACGCTGTCATATACCTGGAAATGAATCCGGCTCTGTATTATTGTATCCCAGCGTCCTAAAATGCCCTGCATCAAATCTATCATACGGTGAGGACTGTAAACCCAGCCTTTAATAGCTGCCCGGCGCTGTTCTACTGTGTTTACTGGCATGCCATTTCTATAAACCGGAACATACATCAAAGTGCCAGGTTGAACATTTTCATTGGTTTCCTGCACCAGAATTACTTTCCCCGAAAGGATTGCAAGATCGTAATCACGCGCTGACTCCATTGCTTTTCGTCGGGTTGACTCTGTTAACATATCATAGCCAAAAGCGCGGAGATTCCTTCCCGAAAATGGTTCAAGATATGTGATGGAGGTATAAACAGGCCTGTATCCCATAGGTTTTACAGTAAAATCGGGAAATCCTTCCCCACGAATGCGCCGAGTATATTGTTGCAATTGATTTTCAGGAATAATCATGGCAAATCCAAGACCCTGAATACCTTGTAAATTCTTTTCAACTTTCATGGCTTCAACAAATGCCTTCCATTGTTTGCGTGTTACGGTGTCTGATGAGGCAAACAAAGCAGAACCCGACCGCAAAAGCAGGGCATGATCATGAAGCCGAGCCGATATTTTTGCTTTTAATTCATTCCCAGTCAATAGCAATTCATTTTGTTCTTTTGCCGCCTCTTCGCGATAGGCATAAAAAACTGCCGCAAGCGTAAGGGACAGGGCGCCAAGCAGAATAACAAGTGACTTCCAGTTATTTTGGAAATTAGGATTAGAAAACAAAAGCAATTCTAATAACCTGATTTTTTTCATCCCTTTTTCAATCTTCGTCATTCGTCCTTCGTCCTTCGTCCTTCGTCCTTCGTCCTTCGTCCTTCGTCCTTCGTCCTTCGTCCTTCGTCCTTCGTCCTTCGTCCTTCGTCCACGGAAGCGCCGCAATATTTTATCTGTATTTAAGAACGATAA
>JAPLDO010000210.1 GCA_026391715.1 Bacteroidota bacterium | reverse complement strand
AGGGTTAGCATGACAGCGGAATTTTTCAAAGAGGGGATTCGTATTCAAAAACAAAAATATAGAATATCACAAGTTACTGTGAAATATTTAACATGAGATTTGTCAGCGGTTTTATGAATTAATATCAACCGCATACAGAATCAAAAACTGTTACCGTGAAGTTTTAACCGTTAAGTTTTTCTGGTTCTGTAAAGTTTAATTGCCTTGTAAACCTCGAACCATGTAATTGTTAGCAAGCCTGCGGCGATGCAAATAAGGGAATCTGCAATTCCGATTTTCTGGAACTGGAACATTTGAAGGCAGAAAGGAATATTCATTATCAGAATCATAAACATAATAGCTCCTCCGATAACCCATCCTGCCGCTTTGTTACGAATGGTCAGCAATTCAAAGATGCTACGTGTCCAGGATCGGTTAGACATAATGAAAGCAATGTTTGCCGCAATAAGCGTCAAAAACGACATGGCGCGGATCTGTCCTTCGGTATGCCCTGAATAATAGCTGAAAAAATATATTCCCATCACAAAAGCGAGTATTCCGACTCCCTGCATACAACTGATAAATATCTTATTCATTCCGAAAAATTTTTCATTGATTCCTCTCGGAGGACGGTCCATTACATTTTTCTCCTCTTTTTCCGCTTCAAAGATCATCGAACAGGCAGGATCAATTATCAGCTCAAGGAATACGATATGAATGGGCCATAGAATAAGTGGCAGGTCAATTAGCAGGATTGGTATCAATGACAAACCGGCTATAGGCACATGGATTGAAAAGATATATGCTAACGCCTTCTGAAGGTTGTCAAATATCCTGCGCCCCATAGAGTTTGCTGCGACTATTGACGAGAAATTATCGTCCATCAGAACCAGTGAAGAGGCTTCGCGGGCAACGTCGGTTCCCTTTTCACCCATAGCTATACCGATATGGGCGGCTTTCAGCGCGGGAGCGTCATTGATTCCGTCGCCGGTCATTGCAACGACTTCGCCATTTTTTTTCAGCGCGTTTACAATTACAAGCTTTTGTTCGGGGACGACTCTGGCAAAAACATTTACATTTATAATCCTGTCACAAAGTTCTTCCTCCGACATTGTTTTCAATTCCGCCCCTGTGATGGCTTTGTCGGGATTCTTCAGACCTATTTCCTTTGCAATATTCATGGCTGTGACGGGATAATCGCCAGTAATCATTATGACCCTGATTCCCGCCCTGTAACATTCGGCAACCGCGCTTTTCACTTCGGGGCGAATGGGGTCGGAAAGCCCAATCAATCCCAGAAATTCAAAATCGAAATCATGCTGATTATCAGGAAGCGCCTCCGAATTAATCTTTGACGCAGCGACTCCAAGCACCCTTAGCCCATTCTTCGCCATATCTTCAATAGCGTCGCCATATTTTTGTCTGACATCATCAGACAAGTGACAGAGATCGAAAATTACTTCCGGCGCACCTTTGGCAGCAATACTACGCCCGCCGGTCTGGCGATCGGCGAAAACGCGCGACATTGCAAGAAGTTCCTTCGATAATGGATATTCGCGTATCATTTCCCATTGATGGTTCAGGTGGCTGGTTCCCTGAAGGTATTTTTCACCAAGCAGCGTGATTGCCTTCTCCATAGGATCGAAGGGATTAACCTGACTAGCAAGAATTCCGTACTCAACAACTTTGTGAAATGTTTCCGGCAGTTCATTTTCTTTAACATTCAGAAAAAAACTGCTACCGTTAAAAAGGCGGTTAACAGTCATTTTGTTTAACGTGAGAGTACCGGTTTTATCGGTACATAATACCGTTGCCGATCCGAGAGTTTCAATGGCTGAAGGTTTTCTGGTAAGAACATTTTTTTTCGATATTCTCCAGGCTCCGAGAGCAAGAAAAATAGCAAGAACCACAGGAAATTCCTCAGGTAACATAGCCATTGCAAGGGTAATCCCGGCAAGGAAACCTTTCAGCAAATCACCCCTGGTGAGGGTATATACTGCAATAACAACCAAACATAAAATGAATCCTGTGATTGCCAGTTTTTTGACGAGAGCGCCCATTTCTAACTTCAGCCGGGTAGGTTCTTCCTTTACATTGCCAATAGCCTTTCCGATTTTACCAATCTCTGTGTTCAAGCCGGTTGCCGATACTTTTGCAAAACCCGAACCCTGAACTATCATAGAACCTGAGTAAACGAAAGGCAAATCGTCGCCGCCAGGTTGCGCCGCCAAGGTTTTGCCATCCCAATCCTGTTTTCTTACCGGAACAGGTTCGCCGGTAAGTAATGATTCGTCGGCAAGAAGGCTGACAGAAGAAAGCACAGTTGCATCAGCCGGAACGCGGTCACCTTCATGAAGAATAAGGATATCGTCGGTAACAACCTCCCGTCCCGGTATCCTCTTTTCAACTCCATCGCGAATAACGAGAGCGCGGGGACTGGCAAGATCCCTAAGCGCGTCAAGAGCCTTTTCAGTTTTCTTTTCCTGATAAAACTCAATACCCATGATTACGAAAACAAACCCAAGAAGCATAATGCCTTCCTGAACGTCGCCCAGAACCATATAGAGAGTTCCGCAGGCAACAA
The DNA here is from genome assembly GCA_026391715.1 of Bacteroidota bacterium. Taxonomy (GTDB): domain Bacteria; phylum Bacteroidota; class Bacteroidia; order Bacteroidales; family FEN-979; genus CAIVAT01. The sequence goes on along the minus strand of JAPLDO010000210.1, from coordinate 33,722 downwards.
GCAGCAAAAACATTGGCTCTTTTACAACGCCAAGTGCAATTGAGATGAAATTTCTCGATTTCGATGATGGCAATTCGTTGTAGCCGTCGGAAATAAGTTTTTTCCCTACTTCTTCGGAGGTTAGCCCGGTAATTTTTCCAGGATCAAAATCTACTTTCATATTTTAATGATTTAATTTATTGGACAACGTACAAAATAATTACAGCAAATGCGATTTGTTATTGTAGGTTGTATGCAAATATTTTTTTGCCTCCGTGCCGCCTGTTGTACCGAGAAAATCTTTGTAAATGGCTTTAATTTCTGGATTTTCATGGCAATATCGGGTAGGCGCTTGTTGATCTGCCATATTGAGAGCGCCGATTCGTTTTTGTATTGTACTGCTTCCGGCAGGTTGCCCGGCACCGCCAACACATCCCCCTTTACATGCCATAACCTCAATAAAATGGTATTTGCAAGAACCATTCATTACCTGTTCCAGTAATTTTTGAGCATTTCTCATTTCATAACATACTGCAACATTTAAATTGGTTGCTCCTATGGAAACCTGGGCTTCTTTTAAACCGGTGAGACCTTGTATCTGTTGTAATTCCAAAAGATTGTCAGGAGGATTCGCTCCGGTAATATTGTAGTAAACTGTTCGAAGAGCCGCTCTCGTAACGCCGCCGGTATTGCCAAAGATGATGCCGGCGCCCGACGCTGCCCCCATGAATGAATCGAAACTGCCGGTTTGTGCTGTTAAATCGATGTTGCGACTTGTGAACAATTTCGACAATTCATTGGTGGTAATAACAAAATCGGCACTTCGGAGGCTGTCAATTGAAAGCTCCTCACGGGTAATCTCATATTTTTTGGCAGAACATGGAGTTACTGCAACGTGGATAATATCGCGCGGATCGATCCCTTTCTTTTGGGCAAAATAGCTTTTAACCATTGAACCCTGCATTGATATGGGGCTTTTTACCGTTGACAAGTATTTTAGCAATGAAGGGTAAAATATTTCCACATACTTAACCCAAGCCGGACAGCAGCTTGTAAATTGAGGAATATTGACTTTTTCCGTAATTCGGCGCTGAAGTTCCCATGCCTCTTCCATAATTGTTAAATCGGCGCTGAAATTGGTGTCCAAAACATAATCAAATCCTGCGGCACGGCAAGCGCCAACCATGTTTTCCAACATGAAAGAACCTTTTTCGAGACCAAAGTAGTCGCCAATTCCAACGCGCACCGATGGGGAAAGAGAGGCAATGACAATTTTTGAAGGATTGTCAATAGCATCCAATACATCCCGCCAATGATACTTTTCAGTAATAGCGCCCTCTTCACACTCCTTTATACAAGTTCCGCAATGGATGCAAACATGTTTGGAGGCGCTTGCCTGATAAGCGCCAAAAACTTTCTGCTTTTCAGCGCAAGCCTCAATACAGTCGCCACACTCCTCGCACTTTTCTCTCCATAGAGCTATCGCCGGATTATCGTGTTGTATCGGAAGATATTCCAGATCGGAATTAAATTCGGCGCCGTTTGAATCCTTTGAGCAGGAAAGAAACCAACCTCCTCCCAAAATGACTGTAGTGTTATACACCAGGCACTTTCCGAAAAATTTTCGTCTGCTGATCTTTTCCATCGGTTATTTTCCAGAACCCTTCCAGAGTTTGTCAATAAAACCGGTAATGCCATCCAGTATGCCTTGCAAACCAGTTTGACTGATATAATTGATAATCTTTATTATCAAAGGCAGCAGAGCGATAATCAAACCAATGGCAATGATTAGTATCACAATACCTGCAATAACTACAATTAGCTGTAGCTTTTTATTAGTCCTGATCTTTGTTAGAATGGCTAACCATTTCTGATGGTCGCCATATCCGTGATTTGAATGATTTGAATTGTGCGAACCAAATAATCCAGGTGAACTATATGAACCATGAGAGTCATGAGAGCCATGTGAACCATACGAACCATGTGAACCATGTGAACCATGCGAACCATGTGAATCGTGCGAACCATGTGAATTCCAGTTGTCATCATGCGAGCTGTGGTTATTATAATTGCCGTGATGCCGGCGTTTGTCTTCGAATAAATCGTCAAATCCCATTTCGTAATGTATTAAAATTAATGAAAATAAACCATTAGTTTCAAATGGTAAAGTCTGAAATCATGAGAATTAAACTCATGCAAAACCAGTGATCTGATTTTAGAAATTGTTTGGCGGCTGCCAGATAGAAAAGGAGTAATTATTGATGATCTTGCAATTATGAGGAATAGGAATCAGAACTCCATCCTCAACCGATGAAGTAAAGATAACGGCACGGTTTATCTGATCATCGCCAAAAGAATCAAAATCGGAAATCAAACTATATTCTACGTTATTGGGAATTGTATTCAATCCGGCAATACATTGATTTACATTGTAATTGGAATACAAATGCAATCCAAAGCAGAAAACGACTGCAAAAGAAAAAAGGATTCTGAATGAAAATTTTCGAAAAAAATGCATCAGCGCAAAGGTAGTCCTATCCGTTGGCTTGGCATTTTTATTCCTGTTAAATAATTGTTAATTCTACATTTAGACATTAAATTACAATCTATTACTGATAAAAACGAAAAACATATATTGATAAAACTGAATTATAAAATGAATAATGCAGCGCAGGTAAACGAACGATTTTTTTAGTTGCCTGTTTGCTTATCAGATTTATTCCAGTTTAAGCGGAATTAGCTGAGAAAAGGCAAGTACGGAAAAGTCAACGTATTTTCAGAAATTTTCCTGAATAGACTTTAAGTCCGATCTGAAATCTGTAAAGATAAGCGCCATCGGGGAGAGAACCCATTTCGGCAGTGATTATATGATCGCCGGCTTCAACCCGTTGAATATCTTTTTTCAACAATGTTTTGCCATTAAAGTTAAGAATCCAAAGGCATACAGGTTCGGGTTTATCGGTACGATAATCAAGCCGGAATTGTGACCTCACCGGGTTTGGGGTGGGCGCAGTAACCTTGGCAGTTTTGTCGGATTGCCGGTGAACCGAAAGGTAGGCAGGATTGAATTCAAAGGCGCCAATGTCATAAGATCCATTGTAGGGGCGGGTGTGATTATAAAAATCGAATTCAACATTCAGATTATCCCGATATCCGGCGTCTATCAGCGGCGAACCTGGCAGCAGACTATAATTGGCGTTCTCAAAGCCAGCCTGATCAGCATTTCTGGCGAAATAATTGTTTTCTACCAAAATATCCGACGCTTTATCAGGAATCATGATGTATGAATCCCTGCCTTTAAAAGTGAAATTATTTCTTTCATAATAATCAAAATTTCCGGGATTGATTATGGCATTGGATACGATTTTATTGTGGCTGCTGAGAATACTTGCAAACCTGATTCCATCCGACTTCGGGTTTATAATGTCGTTGAACAGGATATTAAATGATGAATCTGGATGAACAGATACATCCGTCAGATAGATTCCATATTTCATCTGAAGAGTATCATTGGGTTTGAAGGTTTTTCCGGCGTCAATAATCACATTGTTGAAAATCCGGTATCCTCCCAGTCCATGGCTCTCAATGCCGTTTCCTTTTCCATGGGAAATATTGTTGTTGTAGCAATCGCATTTTGAACCGCCGCCAAGCAGAATGCCCGCCATCTGTCCGAATTGTTCCGCCTGACTGTCGTACATTATCAGGTTGTCATAAATCCGGCAGTTTGACGATGCAGAACTTACCTGAATGCCATCCCAACCGCAAACATTGATAATGTTGTTGTAAATGTAAACGCCATCCAGAAGACTGGGCATAAGCAGGGTATCGAGGTCGTCGCAATGAACAGACTGTCCGAAATATTTGGTACTTCCAATGTACATTGCCTCATTTCCGATGTTGGCGAGATAGTTATCATGAATTCTGGTTTCGCGCTGAGTGAATTTGTCGCGTGTATTGGCAAAGGTACAATCGGGGTCGGTTTTTGCGTAAATGCCGCCGATAGGAACATTTGCAATATAAACATGGTCAATTTCAAAATCGGAACTCATATTGCCGATACCAAAACCTCCGCCATTTTTTACCCGCTGGATTCTGAATCCATACAATTCACTTGGGAATCCGCTTCCGGTGAATTTGAAATAGCGGCAGTTTTCAATAGAAACGCCAAAATGGTGATCAGTATCAATTATCACGGTTCCCTCGAAATTTATCATCACAATCGGTTTTCCGGGTTCGCCGCTAAGATTGCGAATAAGCAGATAATCATGATTCCCTGCCCTGAAAAGCAGAGTATCGCCGCCGTGGATAGCGTTGTATGGCGCCACGGTTCCTTCTATCAGATTAACTGAAGGTTCAACGATGATGGAAGTCTGTCCAGATGCCGGATTTGGGTGAAGAAAGCCACAGATAGCCAGCGCCAGGGTTAGCGGGATAATGGAGTTTATGAAATTTTTCACGTTAGAGATTTTACCCGCGTTTTGCCCTTTCCCAGTTAACCGACTGGGTTTTCTTCAGAAATCGTTTTAATCCGAGGTAAACGGATAAATTCATGATAAAGAAATAATAAGGAACAAACAGTAGTTTAAGCCTGATTGATCTGTTTTCGAGATACCAGCCAAGTAAGGCGGCAATATAAAATACGATCTGTAACCAGAATACTGTGCTGTACAATCTAAAAGAAAAAATTCCTTCATTTACCGCGAGTATCAAGCCGGTAATCAGCATCAGCAGCAATGATAAAGGAGCCAGTGTCCAGCGAAGAACGCGGTGCGAAATATACTGGAAAGAAAGGATACCGTATTTGAAGATATTCAGCAGTGACACAAGCCGGATAACCGATTGGATACCTCCCGCCGAGATTCGGATTTTGCGTTTAAGTTCTTCTTTCACGTTGGCGGAGGCGGTTTCAATGGCATAGGCTTCGGGGTCGTACTGAATTGTATAGCCCTGCTGGGCAACGCGTAGCGAAATGATAAAATCGTCGAGAAGCGTATCGCGTTCCACCTCCTGGTAAAGTTCGGTTCGAATGGCAAAAAGCTCTCCGGCAGCGCCAACTACAGAATATAGTTCGGCGTCCCATTTTTTCAGGGTTGATTCGTATTTCCAGTACAATCCTTCACCCGCGCCGGCGGCGGTATCTTTCTCTTTGCTGAAAATCCGCTTTTCTCCCGAAACGCATCCAACTTTGGGATCGCTGAACAAACGGACAATCCGGCGGATTGATTCCTTTCCAAGCATTGTGTTTGCATCGCAGAAAACCACGATTGGCGTTTTCACGAATTTCATACCTCTGTTCATGGCGCCTATTTTACCGCTGCGCTGGGGCAGATGATAAACCTCCACGCCCGGAAATTGTTTCAGTACATCAGGAGTGCCGTCGTCGGAACCGTCGGTAACCCAAACTTTATGCAGTTTTTCCTGTGGATAATCCAGCTCAAGAGAGTTTTTAACTTTTTCGGCTATGAAATCTTTTTCATTATAAGCGGCAATAAACAGAGTTACTTCCGGTTCAAATCCGGGGTTTTCGATTTTTTTCCTGCCTGCGCCAAACATGCGTTTGGTTTTAATCATAAGGAAAAGGACAATTCCATAGCCGATATAGGCATAAAATACGATAAACAGGAGAATCCAGAAAGTGATTTTTAGCGTCAGCATATTATCCTTTAATTTGATTGGGTGATTTGTTTTTTTGTTGCATAAATATTGAATTCGTCAACAATGCCGAAATCAAAGCTGGCAAGGTTTTTCAAAGCATTCTTAATCAAGTCGTCTCCACTATGTTTGCCTTCGGCTACAAAGGTAATATTCGGAAACCGACTGATAAATCCGGCAGCGCCGAGTATTGCCTCTGGTTCCATGCCTTCCACATCAAGTTTAACCAAAATCCTGTCGTCATGTTTCAAACCCATTTGCGGAAGCAGTGAATCAAAGGTACGAATTTCAACGAGGCAATCGGGAGTTTTTGCATCGGTAATAATATGAGAAGCGCCTGTATTAACGCGGTTAAAATAAAATGGGGCTTTCATTTCTCGCTCGCCTAGTCCATAAGGAAAAGCGATAACGCTTGCAGATAAATTGTTTAATTCGAGGTTCTTTTTCAGGACGTCGTAATTCTGAATAACCGGTTCAAAAGCTATGCATCTGACGCCAAGTTTGGTGAGTAAAATACAATACTCCCCTACACAAGCGCCTCCATCAATAAAAACATTGAATTTGTGTTTGTTGTCGAGAACGAACTTTTTCACTCCCCATTCATAGCGGTAGTTGGCATACTGAAAATCGTTTGTGTTTTTCCGGCAGAAAAATTTTCCTATGGAAGTCTGAATAATTCTATCTTTTTTATGGGAAGTTTTAAAGATAAGATACCTCGCTGATGCAATGATAGACAGGATATCCCAATGTTTTAGATATTCATAAAAATACCTGGAATAAGTTTTGAGTTTGTTCATAAGGTCTTTTAGTTAATCGAGAATTGCTTAATGAATCATATTGTTTGGAATAACGCTGTTCGCTTAACCTACCCGTTCCCACACTTTGGTTTCCTGATTGAACCGTTTGATTACCCTGCATGGATTTCCCACAGCGATTGAGAATGAAGGAATACTCTTCGTAACTACGCTTCCTGCCCCAATCTGGGTGCGTTTCCCAATTGTAACGCCGGCGGTAACAACCGAATTGGCGCCAATATGTACCTCCTCTTCAATCACCACAGGTTTGAGATCAAGGGGCTGGACGCTGGAGTTTTTTGTCGCGTCCTTATATCCATGATTAAATCCGCTAACAAAAACGTGCTGCCCCAATCCTGAACCGTTGCCCATGGTTACCGGTCCGATGATTACAGAACCAATGCCAACCCTTACCCTGTTTCCAAGTATCACCGCGCCCGAACCGTTATTGACGGTGGTAAAATCCTCAATAGTTGTAAGGTCGCCAATTTCGAACCTGTTCCATGGAAAAACGTCAATTCGCGATCTTCCGCGTATTGTGGCGCCTTTTCCTTTTTTATGAATGAAGGGATTCAGAAACCATCTGACCCAGAGGCGGGGGCGCGGATTGCGACGCGGCGAGATTGACCAAAGAATAAAACTTTTCAGCTTTGGATCTGACTTGATTTTGCTGATAATGCTCATGACGGAAAAATTTGCAGGTTACTTTTTATTTGTCGCCAATTCAATGTATTTGTATATTTCGAGAACGTTGTTCTCCCAAGTATGACTGTTGGCATACTGCCGGCGTTTTTGTTGTTTTTCAGGATTATCCTCACCAAGAGCCTGTTCAATAAGACTGATATAATCTTCAGTTGAAACGCCAAGGTATGTATATTCCCTGAAATAATCCATGGCTTCAGTTGCAGTTGCTACTGTGGGTTTTCCCATGGCAAGGTATTCGTCAATTTTTCTCGGATAATTTCCTCTCGTGGCGTCATTAATTAGCTGAGGATTTATGCAAACATCGAATCCTTTGATATATTCAGGTAAAACGGATGAATCGCGCGAACCGGGAAATTTCACGTTTGGCATGGCGTGAAGTTCCGATGCTTTGAAGACGTCATCTTCCGGACCAACGAGAACGATACTCCAATTTTTTCGCTGCCGGGCAATGTTTGCGATCAGATTGACGTCAAGCCTACGGGATGATAAAAATCCCACATACCCGATGATTGGTTTTGGTATTGAAGCAAGATCTGCGGCTGGTTTGATTTCACGATCTATGTCATTAAACAAACTAACGTCGCAACCCTGTCCAACCATATACGAATGGGCGTTAAATTGCCGTCCGTAATCGGCATACAGCGTAGAGTTATTGACTACCACATCGGCTTTGCTGATAAGTTGTGGTTCAAGGCGCACTCCCTGCCGGCGCCAGTATGGGTTTTTCGTGAGGTAATCACGCATGTAATACACGTAAACCGATGGTTTCAGTAACTCTTTCAGGTACAATCCAAGAAACATGGCGCTGTCATTAAACAGAATATAATTGCTGAATCCCAGTCTTTTGGCAGCCGAACTTATGGCGGCGGCGAAAACCCGGTTATTCCTTTTGTTTAAAAAGTCGTAGAACCATGCCGACGAAATAAAGTTGATGGATTCAATTAATCCTTTCGGGTAAAGGTTCCAAAGGTTTTCATAAAGTTTTATCAGGTCGGGTTCTTTACCTTGTTCAACCAAAATCCGTTTCCTTATTTTCGGAGTATCTTTTTCCTTGTGTCGTGTGATCCTGTCAAGTGGGGTATTTACATATAAAACCCGGTTGTTACGTGCAAACTCTGCGGCAATATTTTTGCAGTTACTCCCGATTTCGATATCCCATGGCTGGATACCGACTACAATGATATCGCGGTTTTTTATCATAGTCTCAGGTTTTTCAAAAGTTAATTTTAGCTCATTTTGGTTTTGCTTTCAATTTCTTTGTTAAATAATATCCACCAGTTTGCGGAGCTTCTCCTCTGAATTCTATTAAACCGACATTTTTTAATTGCTGAAGAAATCTTGCCATGGTTCTCTCAGAAACATCAATGGCTTTAATATATTCAGGAGCTCTCTTTCCTTCCTTTGCCCCTATCGCTTTAAGAAGAGTAGATAGTTTTTCATTAACTCCTTTAGTTACTCCGTCAATAGCTCCGTCAATAGCTCTGCCAATAGCTCCGTCAATAGCTTCTTCAACACCTCCGCCAATAGCTTCGTCAATAGATTTTATATATTCAGTATTTATAGCTTCTTCAGTTGAAATAGGGATCGTCATTTTAAATGTATTCCCTTCAGCAAAAGTAGGTTTTCCATTTTCGGCATATTCTTGAATATATCTATTCACATTGATAACGCCAGAACCCAACTCATCTACTCTGCCAAGCTGAATAAAAAACTTTGCAAGAGTAGGGTTTTTAGGGAATGGCACAAAATGCAGTAAATCAATAAACCCTTCGCCGTGAGCATTATTGGCATTTTCAGTTTCAACTTTCCCCTTTTTTATTACAAAAGTACAAGGGTGGGCATTTGTATATTCACGATGAACAATGATATTTGCCACAATCTCTCTGAAAATATGTGTGCGCAAGCTGATGCGCTGGTCGCCAGTTTGAAAAAACTTATCGGGTAAATGCTTGCCCACGAAATCCATTAATTGCTCATAGGCTTCAATAAGGTTAGTTTGAATATAGACTCTGTCATCGTACCTGAATTCATCATGGATGCGTACTAACGCATCAATTTTGTAATGTGGTAAAATCTGTTGAATTACCTCATCTTTTCCAAGTAATAAAGCGGCCGCTAAGGTATAGCCCGATTCTCCTGTCTGAAAATCGAATTTCCATAAACCTGCTTTTTCAAGCATTTGCTCGTCATTAAGCGCTAACCAGGGATGATTTGGATTGTTGCTACGAATTAAATTGCGGATTTTGGGAAATAATTCGCTTTTGAAATCGGAAAACTTCAAAAATGGATAAAGCGTATTTTCGGTAAAATGTGTTCGTTTCTTATTGTATAAATCTGCTATTTGAGCAGGGTTAACTACCTTGAAATCGCCATCGGCGCTACGATCGAAAATTATCCCTGCTGATTTATGTATTTGCGAACTGGATGGGATTTGAATATGGAGAACATTCTTTTCCTGAATTCGAAGTTTCATTGGAAATAAAATAAATGGAGGATCAATTTTTTGAGGGTTGTTGGATAAATTGACGATGTTGGTTACCATCGTTTCTAATGCCTCGGCATCAATGCCAACAACCTTTCCATTGTTGGAAACACCCAATAAAATATCGCCGCCATCGCGATTTAGCATTGAACAAATGCTCTCAAACAAATTAGTTGGCAAGGCGCTTTTAGCTTCCTTGAACTCCAATCGGATATTTTCCTTTTGATGAAGTAGTTTATTAACTGTTTCAACACTCATTTTTTCTTTTCCAGAATTAAATTTGTACCGATTTCATTGCTTTTTTCCTGAATAAAATAAACCGGCTTCGCTTACCTTCGTTTCGTCCAATTTTCACCAATTTTCTTAAGCGTCTAAAATTGCTTTTCAGGAATTATTATTCATGAGAGGTTAGAAAAGTGTTTGCGCTCAGTAATTTGGTTTAATCGTTTTGCAGATAGATTGATAAACTCCTCGCTAATGTCAATGCCTATATATTTTCTGTTGCCGACAAGTTTTGCTGCAACGCCTGTTGTGCCGCCGCCATTGAATGGATCAAGAATTAAACTGCCTTCGTTTGTTGATGAAACTACAATGCGTTTCAAAAGCGCTAACGGTTTTTGTGTCGGATGCTTTCCGAAAACTTTTTCGTCTAACGCCGGGGTTGGGATGCTCCACACACTACGCATTTGTTTTTCGGGAACTTTCATTTTGTCTTCCGAAAAACTTCCGTTCTTCATCTGGTCATAGTTGAAAATGTGGCGGGATGCTTTGTCTTTCCTCGCCCACAAAAGTGTTTCGTGGCTGTGAGCAAATGTTGTGCAAGCCAGGTTCGGCGCAGCGTTTGGCTTGAACCAGGAAATGTCGTTGAGAATATGAAAGTTTAATTTTTGCAGTAAGTACCCACATTGATAAATGCTGTGATTTGTTCCGCTAATCCAGATGGTTCCTTCGGGTTTTAAAATTCGTCTGCACTCTGAAATCCATGCTTCGTGAAACTTTAAATCTTCGTCAAAACCTTTTGACTTGTCCCAATCGCCTTTGTTCACTTTCACCATTCGTCCAGCCTGACAGGTTATTCCGTCATTGGATAAATTATATGGCGGGTCGGAAAAAATCATGTCCACATAATTGTCAGGGAAACGGCTCATAATTTCCAAACAGTCGCCAACATACAAAGCGACGTCATCCGTTTTGAGTTTCGGTTTGATTGACTGCCGAATGTTGTTTTGAGCAACATGATTCACAATGTCCTCAAAAACCATGCTTGCAGTTATTCCGTTTTCCATTATGCAAATGTAGGATTATCAATGGGAAGATTTTTTAACACGCTTGATATTCAATTGCCATGACCTTGAGGTCGTGGCAATTCATGTTGCAGATATACTGGGCTTTAGCCAACTTTTGTTTTTTTTATCACTTTTCGGATTAAACTCACTCATATAATTAGTGCAGTGTTGTCCCCACCTCCCGGTATATTCCAAGAACATTTTCAGCCATTGCTTTCCAGGAAAATTTCTGCGCCTGTTCCAATCCTTTGGAGATCAATTGAGTTTTAAGTTCTGGATTCCCGGTTATTTCAACTAAAGCCGAGGTAATTTCAGCAGGCTTGAAGGGATCGATCAGATATCCGGCATTGCCTGAAACTTCGGGCATAGACGAAGTATTTGAGGTAATCACAGGAACTCCGCAAGCCATAGCTTCGAGCATTGGTATTCCGAAACTTTCCCGCAGCGAAGGATAGAGAAACACTTCGCATTGACTGTAAATAGCCGGAAGGTCGGTGTTGACTACATATCCGGTGAGTACGATGCGATTGATCAGAGATGGGTCGCCAATTTCCGCGAGAATTTTATCGAGCTCTACCTTGTCGTAATCAAGCATTACGAGATTAATATCGCTGCCGGTTTGCTTCAGAAAATCGGAATAGGCTTTTAAAGTTCCCTGTGTATTTTTCTTTGGATCGGTATTGCCGAGAAAGAAGAAATAGCGATCGGGAAGGTGATATTTTTGCCTTACTTTCAACAGTGTTTCCTTGTCGGCGACCGGTTTAAAATACTCGCTCACGCCATTGTAAACGGCTGTGAGCCGGGGATCTCCCTTCATTCCAAAAAATTCGCCGATCCTGTTTTTTTCGAAATGGGAAACTGTTATTATCTTCCGGCTTTTTTTTATCACCTGCGGCACAATTAATCTCCGGTAGGCATTACCGAATTTCTGATAAGGCGTTCCGCTTCCGTTGAGGATTTTCAGATATCCGCTCTCCATATAAATAATGTCATGAAGAGTAACCACCAACGGAATGGAGGTTTTAACTGGCGCCGTGTTGCTTGTACAGTGCAAAATCTGACAACCATTTTCCAGCGCGGCGCGGGGCAGCGCCACCTGTTCCCACAGCGGGTAAAAGCCGCCTTCGAGTTTGACAATATGAAAATTGCCGGTTTCCCTAAGAACTCCATCATCTTCATCAGGTTTGATAAAGACAAAATATTCGTTAGCCAGGTCAATTTTTTGAAGGTTGCGGATAAGTTCCAGCGCAACCATGTCCATCCCGTGTTTTTTACTGCGGAACAACCGCTGTCCTTCAATCCCGATTTTCATAATATTCAGGTTAATTCGACATTAATACTACTTGATTTGAACTTTTGAAGAAGTGTGCTTCGTATGGATAAACTGTTTGTTGGCGCCCTTGATTTTAAGCAGAGAACCAAGCATGAGCAACATTCCTTTGGGCAAACTTCCAATGGCTTTTAATGTTGTGAGGTTATAAAATGATGTGGGAATGGAAAAAATAAATGCCGCAATGCAAAGCGCTATCAGCAATGCCCATAGATAAAGATAATTTAAGCCTGAAGGAAGGAAAAGATTCAGAACAATAAATGCAGTTCCAAGAAAAAGGATCATGCCCAGTAATAAAATCCGCGGTGGCTGGATAAACTGAATAGCTTTGTCAAAATAGTCTATGTTGCCCTTTGTGATTAAAGATTTCAGCGCTGTAAGAAAATCGCGGCGGAAATAGATCAACTGGGCTGAAAGCCATCTCCTGCGTTGATTGCTGAAAACCTCAGCTTTCTGTACCTTCTCATCAAAAACTGCGGCATCGTCGAGGTAAGCTATTTTATAGCCGTCTTTCAGCATCTTCAGTTCGATTTCCTTATCAAAACCGCCGATTGCAGTCACATTCGACATGAGATTTTTAAAGAACTGATATCTGAATGCCATTCCTGAGCCGATGATGGCAGAAGAAAGTCCGAGAACCCTGTGACCTTTGCGGAAGATATGGTTGTTGATCTCTTCGCTTATAGCGTCGAGCGTTGCCAGCGAAGTTTCCATGTTCTTGGCTTTCCGGTGGCACTGAACGGCATAAAAAGAGAGTTCGAATGTTGCATTTACTTTTTGTAAAAAATCCCTCGCCATCACATTATCGGCGTCGAGAACAACGGCGATTTCATAATCATCACGCAATTGCTCCATTGCCTTGTTGAGCGCTTTTGACTTGGTGCTTTTATCAAATTTCACTTCAATTACCTTGATTGGCAACGTTTTCAGATCAACAATTGTTTGAGGCTGAAAAGAGTCGGCAATAATTACCACATCGTAAAACTCTTGCGGATAATCCTGTTCCAAAGCCTGATGAGCAACATCCATAATTACGTCATCTTCCTTGTATCCCGGAATAAGTACCGCGATTTTTTTCAACTTCGGATTAACCGGATATGGCGCTTGCCGGTAAAACAATCCAGCGAAAGCATAAATAAAGATATAGAGTACAGCGAGCGCCAGAGGAATGAAAAATATCAGTTGAATCACTGTGATTGCCGTTAATATCGTTGAACTCATTTGTCAGAGTTTTAGGTTCGGTTGATTTAAAATTTCGGTTGCAGATGAATTTCTTTCGAGTACAGATGTTTTACATGCCATGAAACTGCCCTGTGGTAGGCGTTGAAATGTCCTGAATATCCTTTGAACAGAAAAATCAAAGCATTTTTAGGAATTGAAATGAACAACTGGTAAAGGATTGCAATAAAAAAAACAGTTCCGTGGACATTTCTCCTCAGATACAGCAACCTCGACCGGTTCATGAAGTAGGTTTTAAGAGCGCTGATTTTCCCGGTAGAAATGGATTCCTTGTGAAGGATGGTTGAATTATGAACATACCATAACTGATATCCGGCATTTTTAATGCGCGTTGCCCAATCGTGCTCTTCATAATAGAGGAAGTAACATTCAGCCATTAATCCAACCTTCCTGATAACCGCCATCGGAACCATCATCGCAGCTCCGTGAACAAATGCCGTCTCGCTGTCGCGGTCAAATTGTCCGCGATCTTTTTCTCCATATCCGATTCCCCTGTTCCGGATTGTATATGGATTAAATTCCGAGATGCCTGCAAATTGAATAGTGTCCGGAGTGTGGAAAAATTTAATTTTCGGACTAACCGCTCCGATCATCGGATTTGCTTCAAATTTGGCTACAAGAGGTTCCAGAAAACCCGGATCCACTTCGGTATCATTATTAAGCAATAAAATATATTTCCCTTTCGCAATCCTTACGCCGAGGTTATTTCCTCCGGCAAATCCAAGGTTTTCTTTACTCTGAAGGAAAATAATTTCAGGATAGTTTTCTTTGATACAAGCCGGGTCGTCGTTAGGCGAGGCATTATCAACCACAATGATCTCGATGTTTGGATAGGTTATTTTCCGCAGGGAAGCGAGAAGCTCACATGTTACCTCCGGGTGATCGTAGTTGATCGTGATTATTGAAATGAGTGGAAAATCCATCTGCTTTGCTTTTAGAATTGATGAAAAACAGCAATCACAATGCACAAATATAATAATTTAGCAAGCCAATAATGGAAAAAAGATTTTTTTACTTTTATCGGATATAAGTAAAATCATACTGCAAAAGTGAAATGGAGGAAACTCATTGACGAAACAAGACAATAAAAACTCAAACGAAGACAAAAACCTCACAGAACATGTTAACAATGAATGTATTCATACGATTCTTGAACGTCAGGTTGAACTGAAACCGGATCTCGCTGCGTTGCAATTCAGGCAAACCGGATTGTCCTATTCCAGGTTAAATATTTTTATCAATCAATTTGCATATCATTTAATTGACCTCGGCGTGCATCGCGGGGTTTGTGTAGGGCTGGCAATGGAACGGTCGTTTGAACTGGCGATTGCTATTTTTGCGGTTCTTAAAGCTGGCGGCGCTTATGTTCCTGTTGATCCGGAATACCCCGATGAACGTATTCAGTTTGTTTTTAATGACGCTGACGTCAATATTTTAATAACGCAGGAAAAGTTTTCCGAAAAGTTCAAAAACTATCCACAGCAATTGTTAAAGCCCGACATTTCTGATTGGGCTTTTGGGGATTTTCCCACTGCAAATCCTTCCGTTCAGGTAACTCCGCAAGATCTGGCTTACATTCTTTTCACCTCTGGGTCCACCGGAAAACCAAAGGGAGTGATGGTTGAACATCATTCGGTTGTGAATCTGATTCGGTATATTCAGCGGTTATATCCAATCGCGGAAGGAGATGTGGTTTTGCTGAAATCGCCTTACACCTTCGACGGATCAGTGTGGGAACTATACGGCTGGCTCATCCCATGCGGGACCCTTTACATCGCCGATCCGGGTATTGAAAAAGATCCTGCTTTGCTGCTAAATCTGATCGTTTCATGTAAAGTTAGTTTTACATTTTTTGTTTCCTCAATGCTTTCAGCTTTTCTCGAATACATTGAATTGTCGGGAAACAAGATTGTTGCAAACAACGTTAAATGGGTCTCGGTGGGTGGCGAAGTGGTAAGTCCCTCGCTGGTTCAGCGGTTTTATAAGATTTTTGGAAAATACGGCACATTGTTATTTAATGTTTATGGTCCTACCGAAACCACTGTTTATGCAACAACTTACCTCTGCCGGATGGAGGATACGGATAAAACCCCGGTTGGAAAAGCCGTGGATAATGATTTTATCTATATTCTCGATGAATCAATGAAACCGGTTGAAACCATGAATGAAGGAGAAATTTTCATTGGTGGTGAGGGCGTGGCAAGAGGTTATCTGAACCGACCTGAGCTCGACTCGCAGAAATTCCTTCCAAACCCGTTTCGCGCGGGGGAGAAAATTTATGCCACCGGCGATATTGGCAGGTTTCTACCGGATGGAAACCTTGATTTCATTGGTCGGCGCGATTTCCAGGTAAAAATGAGAGGACTGCGAATCGAACTTGGCGAGATAGAAAACGCCATGCTTGCAATACCGGGAATCCGCGATGCTGCGGTGATATTTACTAAGGATAGTTTCAACGACGACAGTCTGATTGCATTCCTTGTCCCTGAAACTGATTCGGGTATAATGACCATAGAAGAACCAATGCCGGCTCAAGGTCAGGACAGGGAGCTCATTGCCGTTGAATTACTGAAATCGTTGCCGGCGTTTATGATTCCTTCTGAGTTTGTCGTCTGCCGCTTATTTCCGCTTTCAGAAAACGGTAAACTCGACAGGAAAGCTCTGAAACTTCCCAAAAACAGTGGGTTTGCTCGTTCAGGCGATTTATTTTCACCATCCTCTCCAATCGAAATATGGCTGGCGGAAATGTGGCAGGAGGTGTTGTCGGTGGAGAAAATCAGCGTTCACGATAGTTTTTTTAAACTTGGCGGTCACTCGCTAAAGGCAGCCAGTATTGCTGCCCGGATTTCTGGAAAATACGGAATCGAAATGCCAATCAAAACCATCTTTGAAAATCCGACAATATTTAAACTGGCGAAGTTTCTGAACGATAATATCCAGCCTGAAAACCGACCGCTTTCTCTGATTCCCGCAGTTGAACGCAATAAATCCGGCTATCCGCTTAATGCCAATCAGCTTGAATTGTGGTTCCTTCATAAAATGGATACTACGAGAATCATGCACAATATTTTATTCAGGCTCGACATTCATGGAAATCCTGATATCGTTGTTTTTCAGAAAGCCATAAACGCATTGATCGACTCTAACGAAATCCTCCGCACGGCGATCAGAGTTCAGAATGGGATTCCATTGCAGTTTCTCAATGAACCTTATAAGATTACCATTCCCGTGATCAACCTGAAGGAACTGTCGCAAAACGCAATAGAATTGAGGCTAAGCGAAGCTGAAAAAACAATAGGACGTAAGTTGTTTAATCTCGAAACCGGTAGGTTATTCAGTCTGGATTGGTTCCAGACTTCGGAAAAGCGCAACATTGTATATTTCTGCATCCATCACATTATTTTCGACGGTTGGTCAATGTTCAATTTTTTTAATGGGTTTAAGCAGGCATATTTGAACATCCGCAGTGAATTGCCAGTTGATTTGCCTAAACCAGAAATCCAGAATATTGATTTTGCGGTTTATCAGCAGAATTCCGGTAATCAGGAAAAACTAACTGATCAGCTTGAATACTGGAAAAAAGTTTTTGCAAAACTGCCGCAGCCGCTTATCATGCGTTGCCGGAAACCATTCGATTTGACAAAAGTTGCGCAAGCAGGTAAACGGATTTGGTGGAAAGCGCCGGAAAACGAGCTGACCGCTCTTAAATCATTCGCGGTTGAACATGATTGCACGCTTTTCGCATTACTGCTATCCATATACAAAATTACGCTCAGCGACTTTTCTGGAAATTCCGACATCGTGGTTGGCACGCCTTATGCCAACAGGCGCCGGCAGGAGACCGAACCGCTGATTGGTTACTTTACCAATATGATTGCTTTGCGCGATTATCTCTCAGCAGACGAGCCGTTTTCTTCCTTCGTAAAAAAGGTTCAACTGACAAGTCTCGACGCTTTTGCCAATGTTGATCTGCCTTTCGGGCAAATAGTTCGCTCGCTCGGACTGATTACATCTCCGGGTCGTTATCCAATATTTCAGGTTGTTTTCGTCTTGCAGAATTGGGCAATGCCTGCCATGAAATTTGCCGGTATTGAACTTAGCGAGAAAGAACTGGGAAGCGGCGGCGTAAAGGTTGACATCATGCTTAACGCCGAAGAAACCGGAAATGAACTTGAATGTTGGCTTGAATACGATCTTGCTCTGTTTGATGAAGAATCGGTGGTGGAGATGGTAAACTTTTTTAACCAAACCATAAGGATGGTTATTGAAAACCCTGATATTCCCATTGGAAAACTGTTACACAATAATCAATCTATTTTTAATGCGAATCCCGATGGATTTTCTTGTGTGTTGATCGGAGAAACCGGATTGTTGACCGAATGTGGAGAAATTCTGCTTCGTCATGGTTTTGTGATAAAAGTGTTGATTAGTCCCGATCCTTCCTGTATCTCGTGGGGAAAAAACAAAGGAATCGGACTGGTTTCAGGCTATGAAGCCATTCAATCTGTTGATTGGAATCAGGTTTCCTGCGATTATCTTTTCAGCATTGTCAATAGTAAAATTCTGAAAAAAGAGACGCTACTGGCGGTAAGGAAAGCCTGCATCAATTATCACGATTCGCCATTGCCATACTATGCAGGCGTTCATGCTACTTCCTGGGCGCTGATGAGAGGCGAGGAAACGCATGGCGTAAGCTGGCATGTGATGACCGAAGAAACCGACGCCGGCGGAGTTGTGGCATCAGCCCATGTTGAGGTTTCTGCGGATGATACTGCTTTTACACTAAATGCCAGGTGTTTCGAAGCGGCGCTGCAATCATTTCATCAGGTGATAGACACTCTGAGAAACGGCGTTGAACTTCCGTCAGTTTCAATAAAACCGCTTTCCTATTTTAGTTTGCATCAGAAACCTTATGCCGCCGGGATACTTGATTTCCGGCAACCGGCGAGTGAACTGTATAATATGGTAAGAGGTCTGAACCTCGGAGACAGGTTCGACAACAGGCTGGCAAGTCCGAAACTACTCACAAACACTGGGGTGTTTCTTGTTCAACGCGCAAATCACATTGTTCAGAAAACAACCCAAAAACCGGGAACTGTTCTTGGACTTAAAGGGCAAGAGGTAACGATTGCAGCAGCGGATGGCGCTTTGGTAATTAAAGCTATTACGAAACTATCCGGCAGTCCGGTTCCAGTGGGCGATCTCTTTTATGATAAAGCTGTCAACGTTAAACTTCCGGTTCCGACACAGGAGAAACTCTTGTCAATTGATCAGCTTGTCAGAAAAGTGGTGCCGAATGAACCCTTTTGGATCCGAAAACTCAGTCTTGTTTCTGAATTGGTTTCGCCCGTTTTATTGGTTTCAACAGGAACCTGGAAAACTGCCGAAATACTCGTCAACTCTGGTTTTGACCGCGATCTAAATGCAGCGCTGATGTTTTTTCTGGCGTCCTATTCAAATTCTATAGACTTTACCGCCGGAATAAGTAATGCTGAAACCTGCCGGATGAATGATGAATCATTCGGAATTTTTGCAGATGTACTTCCTTTTGTCCTGCCTTCCATCGCCGGATTAATCTGTGAAGAAGCATTGGCGAAGATCAACAAGGAGATTGAAAATACCTTTTCCAGAGGTACTTTTCTGTTTGATCTTATTGCACGGACGCCTGAACTGAAACGAAAATTTGCCGGATCCGAACATCCGCGATATCATTTCATTCTGGCGTTTTCAGCAGAAACAGCTAAATCGTTGTTTGAACGTTATTCAGAAGCGACGGTTTTAATTCCCGGGCAGGAACGGATTACGGTCATCTCCCAAAATTCAGAGCTTGTTGATGAATTTCAAACCCGAATGTCTTTGTTTTTTCAACTGTTGGCTGATAAACGCAGAAATTTGATCTCTTCGGTAAACATGCTGACTGCATCAGAACTGAAACTGCATGAACTTGTTAACATTGGCTGGGATTTAAAGGATGTAATTCCATTTCTCCAGCAATTTGATCAGCAGGTAAAATGCCGTGGCGATAAAGTCGCTATCGAATTTGAAAATCAGCAAATAACCTACAATGAGCTAAACCATCGCTCGAAAAAGGTAGCCGATTTTATTTTTTCAGAAACCAACGGTTCTCATGGTAATATCATTGGAATTTGCCTCGAAAGAAGTCCTGAATTTATCATTTCCATTTTGGGAATTTTTATGTCGGGAAATGCTTATTTGCCGATTGATCCAGGTTCGCCGCCAGAAAGAATAAAAGCAATTCTGACAGATTCAGGAGTTTCACACATTATATCAGCGGAGAAATTCCGCGAAATTATTCCTGTTTCAGTGCAGATGCATGATATCGTAAGCGCAAAAAGCCCTTCTTCTTTATCCTTGTCCGAAGACATTATGGTAATGGAGAATCTTCCTGCTTACGTAATCTATACTTCGGGAACCACCGGAAAACCGAAAGGCGTGGTAATTACACGCCGCTCGCTCAACGTTTTTATCAGCGGATGTATTGAACGTTATTCATTGACCGCCGAAGACCGCGTACTGCAGTTTGCCTCACTGGCATTCGACGCTTCGGTGGAGGAAATTTTTCCTACGCTCGCCTGCGGCGCTACATTGGTGATGCGAACAAGAGATTCGATTTCAAGCGTAAACCGGTTTCTCGATTTTTGTCGGGATAAAGCGCTTTCAGTACTCGACCTTCCGACAGCTTTCTGGCGCCAGTTAATTGATCACTTCTCCGATAGAATTAGTGTACATTACAAATTGCGACTGATTATTATCGGTGGCGAACGCGCCGGAAATACATATCCCGCAAAGTGGCTCGATTCTCCCTTGGGGAGTATAATGCTTTATAATACTTATGGACCAACGGAAACAACTGTTGTAGCCACTGCATATAAATTGCCAATCGGTCAACCAGTAAATGAACTCCCCATCGGGAAACCCGTTTTCGGCGCAACCGCAATAATCAGGAATATCTTCGGACAATTGGGAATTCCGACAATGCCCAACGAAATGCTGATTGGCGGCGAAATTGTTTCGCCTGGATATCTTAATCAGGCTGAACTCACCGAGGCAAAGTTCATTACGGTTACTGAGGGCGAAAAGCCTTGCCGTTTCTATTCGAGCGGCGATCTTGTCACCATCCTGCCCGACGGTAATCTTCTATTTGCAGGACGGGTTGACGAGCAACTTAAAATCCGCGGCTTCAGGGTTGAGATTAGTGAGATTCAGGCGGCAATAAACCAACTCCATATTGTAACAGATTGCGTGGTTGTTCCCGTAAAAAGTCCCGACAAGGAGGTTAAACTTGTTGCATATATTGTATTGACCGATGATAATGATATAAGCGAAGTACAAAACTTGCTACGTTCAGGACTTCCGGATTACATGATTCCTGCTCAATTCATTTGTATTCCCTTCATTCCCATGACAATTAATCATAAACCAGATTTCAAGGCATTACCGGCGCCGGATTTTAACGATACTGGAATTTCAATGGAGGAACAACCTGTAACTAACACGGAGAAGATAATTTTTTCGGCTTGGGAAAAGCAACTTGGAACAGGCAATTTTGGAATCAATCACGATTTTTTCAAGCTGGGTGGTCACTCACTGATGGCATTGGCAATAATGAGTCAACTCGAGCTACAAACAGGAAAAACTATACCGTTGGCTTCATTGTTCACCTTCCCCACGGTGAAGACTCTTGCGGCAGCCATTGATCAGGAAAAGGAGAGCGAAGCATGGCGCCCATTGGTTTGCATCAAACCGGGAAGCGGACGGACTCCGCTTTTTATAATTCATGGCGGGGGATTAAACATATTGTTATTCAATACGCTGGTACAGAAAATGGCGTCAGGACAACCGGTTTATGGCATTCAGGCGCACGGGCTTGATGGAAAATCGGCGCCATATACCAATATTGAAGACATTGCCACCCACTACATGCGGGAGATCAGAAGTGTGACGCCAAAGGGTCCTTACGCGCTTGCCGGTTTTTCAATTGGCGGTTTGATTGCCCATGAGCTTTGTTGCCGGTTTGCCGAAAAAAATGAACCGGTTGTTTTTCTTGGAATGTTTGATACTGCTGCGGTTTCAAACAACAAGGATCTTCCTAAAATTCAGCGAACACTTTTGTGGTTCAGGGAAAAAATAATGCATACCATATTTAATCTTCGGATTATTATTACCGATCCTTTAAATGCAATTCCAAAGAAATTGAAATGGCTGAAGTATCGTCTTAAAATGAAGCTCCTCGATCAGGATGCGGTAAATCGCGAAGACCTCGTTGATCTGCCGTCGCATTTGATCTATGTCGCCAAAGCCAATATAGAGGCAATCAGCGCCATGAAACTTAGGTACTTTCCGGGAGTCCTTCATTTGTTCCGAGCCGGGAAGCGTAGTTTTTATGTATCTGATCCGGTCTTTCTGGGTTGGAAGAAGTATGCGCAGAAAGTGGTGGTTCATCCCATCCCTGGCGAACATTCCAGGATTTTTGCTCCGCCAAACGATAGCGATTTTGGCGAAAAACTTCAGAAGGCTCTCGATGAAGCAACGTGAGCAAAAACCGGGTTTTTCTGGTACAGCCATCGAATTATAGCATCCGGATAAACTCCAAAGGTTTGCTGTTTCGGTAAACAACGCTGCCGGTTTCGCCATTTGGACATAAAAAGGATTTCTGTTTCAAATGATATCTCGCGATAAAATTCTGCGATTCGCCAGTTACTGTAATTGAGGTTAAATCATTGACCAAGCCAACGCCAACCGCTTTTAAAAAAGCTTCCTTCAATGTCCATATTTCTGCGAACCGTTTTGCGTCCTCGCTATTTCTGTAATAATTTGCTTCCGCCGTTGAAAAGGCGTAAGTAACGAGCGAAGGTAAATCTTCAGTGCCATTCATCAGTTCGATGTCAATACCAATCCGTCCACCTGGATTGAAACCAAGCAAAAAAGCACGTTGGGAATGACTTACATTGAAAAATAAATCTGTGTCGGGAAAATAGAGTTTGCCAAATCGGCTTTTACTAAATTCAATTTCGATGGGTTTTTTACTCAGATAAAATCCCAGCGCCAATCGTAATGTTGCCCTGCATGACAGCCAGGTATTTTTTTGTCCTTCGCCTCTGAGTCCTTCTGAAAAAGCAATTTCGTCGGAAGTAACGAGGTCGCGAATGGGCATGAAATCTGCCAATTTATTGGTTCCGTAAACAATAAGCAGATTTTCCCTGTTTGTGTATGAAAGTAAATCGTTGCCTTTTTTCCAAATCATGCCTTTGAAACTTCCAGGGGTCGGGCATTTGTTGCTTCTTCATCAAAATGTTTGGCATTCAGCATTATTGCCATACATGTATAGATGAGGATTCCGGTAGGCATTGTGCCGAGAACTGCATTTCCATAAGATGCAACCATGATTCCGAACATGCCGGAAGCCATGGCTGACATTATTATTTTGATTTCCGGGTCTTTCAGTTTGAACATAATCATCCATGCCGATTTTCCAAGGACATAAAAAAGAATGAAAAGATGAAGTAACAAACCTACTACACCCATTTCTGCCCAAATCAATACATACCAGCTATCGGTTGCCACGTTCGAAAGGAATGCATTAGGCAGAAAACGCTGGGCTTTTACGCCTGCATGTCCGATGCCTCCGCCAAAGGGCCTGGTT
Source organism: Bacteroidota bacterium (assembly GCA_026391715.1). GTDB lineage: Bacteria > Bacteroidota > Bacteroidia > Bacteroidales > FEN-979 > CAIVAT01. The sequence continues at coordinate 10,591 of JAPLDO010000210.1, read as the reverse complement.
GAGAGGTAAACGCTCAGTTTTTTCTGGTTTTCCAAACGTACCTGTAGCGAAGCGTCGTTGGGATCGAATGCCGAGCGCATCCTTCGTATCTGTTGATTATCCTGCCCAATGGTGGTATATTTAAAAAAGATAAACACTAATAGAAGTGATACTGTGCCTGCGATCATCACAAAACGGTTTTTCCGAAGAACGGCATACAAAAAAAAGCCGGTTAACGGAATACTGATAGCTCCGCGTGTTCCTGAAAGTAACATTCCATATAAACCAAGAGCAGCCACAGTCAGGTAAAAAATTTTAATTTTTCTGTCTTTAACCGTAAAGCCGATTATCGCAAATACCACCCCGGAATATGCCTGGTTTGCTCCAAATTGCCCGGCGTCGCTTAAAAATGAAAATATTCTGAGTTTTCCGAAAAGGATATGGGTCACGGCTCCGCCGGCGTCGAGCCATGCTTTTTCAAACGGATCAACGCCAATTGTAAGCTGCATTATTCCCTTTGCTGTTACAAGAAATGAGAAGCCCGCCCACAGGTACAGAAAAATATCGAGCTTCCGCCGCGTGTCAATCATTAGCAATACCAGTGGAATCAAAAGCATCATGTAAAGTGAAATGCCCCGGAAACCTACAAACCATGCCTCTTTGCTGCGGGCTTCGGGATTAAAGAACTGAAGCACCGTAAAAAAAAACCATACCGCAGCCAGAATAGTGGCGTCCTTATTTGCAGGCGCCCAGTTAATCCTTTCCTTGAAGCGATTGAAAAACAGCGCGATATAAGTTAAAAAAAGTATGCCGTCCATTGCCATACCAACTTGCACCCCTTTTATATATCGCGCTGAGCCAAGTATCAAAAAACTGAGCGCGACGGCAGTATATACTCCGATGATTGGATTTTTAAAAAAGAAATAGCCAAAGATGAGAACAAAAGGTATGGCAATCAAACCAATTCCGCCAACAATTCCGTTATTGCCAATAACCCAGGCGGCAAACAAAACTGCGAGGAAGATGAGCAAAAGGCTTTTGTTTGACCCCAGTTTATCGGAGCCGGTTGACTTTTCAAATGGATTAACTTCATTCCGCATTGAAGAGGATGTTCAAAATTGATGAATCCAGATAGGGTTGCCGGGATTTGATTTTATCGCGATCTGGAATTTACAAATTTCAGGTACATTGTTTTGTAAAATTCAAAGCCGGAGGAAAAAATGCTGCGGAATCTCAAATCCAGTTGCTTATCAATGAAATGATAACCCACCCAAACGCCAATAATGGTGAAAAGAATTGATCCCACTGCAACAAGTTCAAGTGAATGGAATACAAAAACGGCGATGAGATCGCCGATCACATTGGCGATTACCATATATAAAACCTTGAGGAAATTTCTACCGGGTTTGTTAATACTGTCCAGAGCTACTCCGGTCATCCTGTCAATTGGAAGGAGAAGCCCGTATAATGAAAAGATTCGCATAATCGTAACGGCGTTGGCTCCTGTAAACGGATCGGTTCCAAGGTATTGTTTACCTCCAAGAAGCTGCACAAAGAACTCGGCGAAAATAAAGGTTGTTAAGCTGGCAAAGATGAACAGATAGAACATGGCGCCTGAGTATGTATAGAAAAGCTCCTTCACCTCCTGAATTTTACCCTGAACACTCGCTTTTGACATCTTAGGAAATGCAGTTGCCACGAAGCTGCGCAAGGGAATTTGCTGAAGTTCGGTCAATTTGAGCGGGATGCTATACAAGGCAACGGCTGCCGTACCAAGCGGACTCAAACTGATAATCAGAGTATCGGCGCTCCGAAGTAAATTAGTGCCAATCAGCGTAAACGTTGTATATTTTCCGAAATCGAGTAAAACCTTGTTGGTTTTTTTCGTCGCCTTTGCAATATGCCGTAGTCCGTCCCACCCATTGATTATACATAATGCGGAAGTGCCGACATTGAGTAGTACCTGCGCCCAAATGAGTTGCGTCAGCGTCATTTTAAAGAAAAGGAAGTTCACAAGAATTATGAAAAAGAACCCTCCGCTGTTTAACGATTTTATCAGCAGGAGCTTGCCGAATTTCTGATCTGCCTGCATGATTACCAATGCCGTATTCAAAGGCAGGTTGATGAATGCCAGCAGCGGATACCATGTAAAAAACAGCGCATAGCCTGTCCTTTCAATCGGACCCGGAAATGCAAACTGACAAGCGAGGAGAATAACAACTATTCCGCAGGTAGCAATGAGACCAATCAACCCGTTTGACCCGATATAATGTAACCTTTCTTTTTCATCCACCCCGGAAAGGTAGCGGATAATGGCGGTATTAGTAATTCCAAACCGGAACATTTCAACGAAAGCGCCAGAAGAGATATAGAGTACCCACTGTCCGAAAAGGTCAATGGGAAAACTACGCGCCAGGAGAGCAAAACCGGCAAATCCAAAAAAAGCGATGGAGAGATTTGCTGCAAGCGACAGGAAATTTGCTTCACGGAATATTTTGAAAATTTTGGTTTTCAACGGATTAATAGTTATGGTTTATAATGTTCAAAGAATTGAAAGCGAACCAGTTTTTTTATAATCTTTTGGAGGAAATTTCGTTTTTTTGGCAAATCACCCAGCACTGTTTCAATCACAGGAATTTCAACGCCGTTGAGCAGGAACAGTGGTTTACACGATGTATGTTTCATAAGGGTTTCCAGGCTACCCTGATCTGACTGCAACCAGGTTCGGTTGGCGCGGCAAACCAGCATAGTTATATCACAGGATTCAACCAGAGCCGGCGGATATGAATAGTAAAGAATGGGTGGAATTTCAATTAGGATAAAATCGGGAATGAAGGTCAGCCTGAAATGATTTCTTCGTATCAGTTCCTGATAATTATTCACGATATGGAATGATTCGTCGGTTTGATAAACAAGAAATTCTTCGGGATCAAGGTAATTTTCCGGCGATTCAAGAAATGGACTATCGTGATCAATTCTTGTGTCGGGATAACCAAAGAGCCGTTTGATAAAGATGAAGCGGTTTTCTATTGACACCACCCCCGATATTGAGGAATTGGCGTTAACGCCGGAGTAACCAGTTTGTGACACTTCGGCGCGCCGGAGCGATTCCCGTGAATAAGTCAGAACCAAAATTTTATATCCCTGTTTCTTTAGTTTTAGAGCGATGTTTCCCATCAGTACTGTTTTCCCTTCGTTGCTTCGCGGACTGAAAAACAGCACAGTTTTTGAGCCATGAACGGCATTGCGCTCTTCGGGATACTGCGACATTTGTTGCACCATCATTTCGAGGAGACGGTTTGTAATAAACAGGAAATTCAGCGAACCCGATTTCAGGTAAATTTTCGGAAAAAGACCACCTGATGAAAGATGAAGAATTTTCGCAGCTTTAATTGGATTTTTAAGAGTGTTATCGAGGTACTCCATTGCCAGAACAGTAATAAGAACGCCGAGAAATCCAAGAAGTCCGGCAACCACAATAAGCATTGACCGTTTGGTAGCATTTGGAGAAAGAGGGAAAAAGGGAGGATCAACAGCTTTAATATTCGATGATAATTCAACATCCTGCACCTTCAGCTTTGCCAGGTTCAAACCATGAAGTAATTCGAGGTATGCCTGCTCGGCAACATTAATTTCCCTTTCAATACGTTTTAAATTGGCGCCTGCCGGGGCATAAATGGCATATTGTTTCTGAAACTCCTTGATACGGTTGCCAAGCACCTCCATTCCCGCTCTGGTTTCTTCAAAGAGGATTACATTGCTCATCCAGTCATTCAGCAACGTATTGATTGGCAACCCGTCGGTGCTATAAGTAAAGCGGTAAATGTCATTGATGGAATTCTGAATGTCGTTTTTTAGTTTATCAGCCTTTTTTTTCAAATCTGCCACTGTCGGTTTTTCGGTTGAATCGGGAGAACTGAAAATTTCATCGTTGGCAATTTGTGTATTAACGCCTAAAAGCTGATTCCGCAAATCTATAATCCGCGAACTGTTCAACTGAATTTTTTGCAGATTGCCCAGTTTCTGCTCAATTCTTTTAATTGCCGCTTCGGCTCCCGCAAGAACCATTCGCTTGCTATTGAACTGTACGTCGAGATCTTCTTTAACTACGGCAACCGCTTTACTCTGTTCGTAATAGTTGATAATATTGTTATCCTTGTTAAATTTCAGCAATTTATCTTCAGCAATTTTCAACCGACCGGAGGCTTGCTTTACCTGAAATTCAAAATATTTTACCACAGCATCCGTTCGGTTTTCTTTGATGCCTTTGTAATTCTTTATACAAACTTCGGTAAGAATAGCCAGAGTATATTGACAAATTCCCGGATCGTCGGCATCATATTTTAATCGCACAAGGTCGCTGCTCGCAATGCGCACAACATTCACCGTAGAGATTGCTTTAACGGAATAATGCGGGTTGGAGAAGTTGAGCAGTTTATAAACAAAATTGGTATCGCTTTTCGACATGTAATTCAGCAAATTCTGCACGGTTTCTTCGTAAGCGTCAATGTTGATTGACGAGGGCAACCATTGTTGCATTCCTGAAGAATCAAGTCTGGTAAATGAGAAAGTATCATTGCTGGCAATGGTATCGGGATTGGCGGTACTGTCGCCGGTTGCCGCGGTTGTTTCCTCCTCCTCCTCGCTATATGGAGTGATTTTCAGTACCTGTCCGGTTTCAATTTCGTTGCCCGACATGTCATTCATGGCTTTTAGCTCTTCCAGCGACAATCCGTAAAGTTTTGCAATGCGGTATAACGTCTCCTGTGGTTTTACGGTATGAAAAGATTTTTGAGCCGTGTGAGTTTCAGGTTCCTTTGCAGGCGTAGCTTTTATTTGGTGAACTTCAGCCGGACGCTCATTTTTGTCGACATGTTTAACAACAAGCCTGAAAATATCGGGAGGGGTTAGTTGCCTTAATCTAAGAAATGACGCTTTTGAAAGATACCTCGGGTCATAGTTGTCAAGCATCAGGTGTTGGGCGAGCAGCCTGATTCCGACTTCCATCTGGGTTTGTCTGGATTTTATAACATTTATCAGGTTGTCGAATGCAGTATTTGTGGCAAAAAAGCTGAGCGACTTATCCATTTCAACGCCTCCGCCGGTAGCAATGCCAGTATATAATGTAGTTTCCGATGAATATGAATAGACTGGTTTCCTCGTAAGATAAGCCACAAGCACAGCGAGTAATACAGGCGCAAGTATAAGGAGAACAATATGCTTCCTTATAAGTCTCAGCAGGTCAATTATCTTCATCCGGTCATGGAATGTCGAAGGTTACATTCAATTTAAAGCCAACAATTTCTTCCAGAATCATGTAAGCCGTTTTAAAATCCATTTTGGCAGATTCAAAATTTTCTTCCGATTGTGATGTGATGGATGATAGTCGCGTATATTCACTCACAGATATTACTCCGTTGATAAATTCCTTCTCAGTCATTAACATATTTATTTTCGAAGTTTCAAGGTATTTTGCCTTGATTTGCAGTATTTTCTGCTTTAAAACGAGGTCGTTATATTGTTTAATCACCTTTTGCCTGAGTTCGGCGCTTTGCAATTGGAACATATCCTGAGCCTGTTTAATCTCAGTTTTTGCAAGGTTGATCTGGTTTTTGTAGTTGATAATATCAAATAATGGGAATTTGATGTAAGCCCCAAGTCCATATTTCGTTTCGGTACGTGCAGTAGAAAAGTTTGAAGGGGTTTGCCCTTCAGCGGTGTTTGTTGAGAAATTATCGAAGGTTCCGTATCTCACATCAGCCTGGAAACCGATGTCGCGCATCCATTGTTTCCTGTCAGAATAGAGTTTGCAGGAGTTGATTAATATCTGTTTATTTCTGAAGGCGACATAAGGATCATAAGCCAGCGCCGAATCGATCAATACTGATAATGGAGGTATTTTTGACTGGATATCGTCTTTGAGAAGGTCAAATTGCCCGGTTGATTGCGCTACGCCGAGATTGAACGTTGCGAATGTGAACCAAATGAGGCAGAATGAATTTCGGATGAGGTTCGCTCGGTTCACGGAAGAAAAACTGAATTGGTTAAACTGAATCTTTTTGAAACAGGGCGGGGATAGTCCGAAGTATTAATCCAAGGTCGTACCGTAAGTGAAATTTATCGCCGATAAAATGGTTGGCATAATCATTATCCAATTTTTTGCGTTCTTTTTCCGACATTACCCCTCTTTTTCCTCTAAGTTCAACCTGCCAGAGTCCGGTAATTCCTGCCGGAGCCTGAAAGCGCAATGCCATATCGTCTTTATCCTGGGTCAACTGTTCTGCTTCATAAAGCGGTAATGGCCGGTTTCCGACAATTGACATATCCCCTTTTAATACATTGATCAGTTGGGGCAATTCATCAATACTTGTATTGCGGATAAATTTTCCAACTCTGGTAACCCTTGGATCATTCGAGATTTTGACAAATGCAGATTTGGCGCTGGAAAGCGTTTTTTTCTGGTGATTGTACCAGTCTTCACAAATGGTATCTTCTCCAAAATAAATGATTGGCGAACATCTTTCCCCTGCCGGCAATTTTGAACAGCCTGGGCATGGGCGGGAAAAATCAACTCCGGCGCTCTTTTGCGCTGTATCATATTGGTTTTTCTCCTTAGCAAGTTTTTTTAACTCTGCATCAGCTCCGGTACGCATGGAACGGAGCTTATAAAAGTCGAAAATTTCACATCTTCCAAACCTTTTCGAGGTATAGTAAATCTTTCCCTTCGACTCAAGCCTTATCGCAATGATTACAATCAATAACAGAGGTGAAAGACAGATAAGAGCGGCGCCTGCGACAACTATGTCAAATATTCTTTTTGAAAGATGCGCGCCAAATTTGACATCTTCTTCGATTACAGTCTCTTTCACCGGATGTTTGAAACGATAATCTCTAAGGAAGCGAATCCTTCCAATTATATCCTCAACAGAGGGAAGCGGCAGCACATAAAAATCATCTATCCCTTTCGTAAATGCAGTCTTGAAAAGTTCCTCCTTAAATTCATGAGAAATAAGAATGAAAGCCACTTTGTTAAAAGCCGGATTTTTCCTGAGCGCGTCATGGAATTCAATCCCGTTACTTCCGGAAATATAATATTCGCTAATGATTGCATCAGGTTTCTGTTCACTCTTCAGGAAATTATCTGCGGCAAGAGCGTTCGGCATAACAATAAGAGCTATTTCAGGTTGAGAGCTCAAATGATTGATAATATCCGACGTATTCCCGATATATAGTATTGAAACTTTGTTTTCCATAATTTACACTGCTTAAAATCGAACCAGCTTTAAATAATTATCATTTCCGGAAACATCCGGAAGTTACCATTTCAATGCGTAATGAACTGGAAACAAATTCTTTTTGATTAAGGCGCTAAGTTCTTCCGGATTAAACGGTTTTACCAGAAAATCCTGGGCTCCAAGCGTATAGCATTTTACCCTTTCAGGACTGCTTTCAACCCCGGAAAGCATGATTACAGGCGTATGCCTGGTATAACCCCTTTGCCGGAGTTTTTCGAGAAAAACATAGCCATCCATTTTGGGCATCTGTATATCGCAAATTACAAGGTCGGGAAGATTCCCTTCAAGCCATTCCAGAGCTTCTTCACCATCGCCTTTACCAACTACATCATACATTTTGGAAAGAAAGTTAACCAAAAGCAAACGAATGCTTCGTTCATCGTCAATAACAAGAATTTTTTGTTTCATAACAGGAATTATTGAATTGTTATTCTCGGTTTATATAGCAAATATATGAATAGTAATTTACCTTTAAAGAATTTTCTTAATAAGAACTACAAGGATTATTCGAAAATCCAACAACATGGAGTATCTGCCGCCTATAAAATGATCGGCATAAGCATTATCAAGTCGTCTTCGTTCCACCTCCGTTATAGATCTTTTCCTACTCATTTCAGCCTGCCATAATGCAAGAATTCCAGCAGGCGCCAGGAAACGTTTTGAAAATAAATCTGACGTTAATAATTCTGCCTTGTACAGTGGTAAGGGGTGATTGCCGACAATTGACATATCGCCCTTTAACACGTTGATCAACTGCGGAAATTTGTCAATATTAGTGTGTCGAATAAATTTTCCAACCTTGGTAATACGAAAATAATCTGGCGCTTTCAAAAATGAAGATTGTATTTTGGCAAACTCTTTGCGCTGGCGAATGTACCAATACTCGCAAATCATATTATTATCGGTATGAATTATTGGCGAGCAGGTTTCGCCCTCAGGCAAGTCGGCACAAAACGGACAAGGTACCGTGAAATCAATATTCGGATTTTTTTGCGTTGTAGTGTATTGATGTTCAACTATATCAGCTATCTGAAAATCGGTATATGTACTTGCGCACATTGACCGTAATCTGTAAAGATTAAAAATTTCCCTTCCAAATCGTTTTGATGTATAATATACCTTGCCCTTCGATTCAAGCCTGATGGCAATGGTAACAATCAGAAGGATAGGGGAGAGGATCAAAAAGACAGATGATGCAACGATAATATCAAAAATTCTTTTTGATACCGGCATAAGATAATTGACTTCCTTTTCTTTACTCTGTGCAGGATTGGCAGATTTCTTTCTGTACTCCTTTAAAAATTCCAGTCTGCTTACAAGCGTATCTGAATCCGGAAGAGGCGTAACATAATAATCATCTATTTTTATTGAGAAGGCTCTTTTAAAATCATCCTCGCTAAATTCAAACGCTACTACGATAAAGGCAACCTGGTCCAGACGTTGCAACCCTCGCATATAATCATAGATTATAAAAGCCGATCCATCGGGAATATTGGTTTCACACAGAACTGCGTCAGGTTTTATGCCTGAATTGAAGTAGTTCATAGCCGCGCGGGCAGTTGATATTACTTCAACAGAGCATCTGGAATCAGAGGTTAACGCTTCTATAATTTCATCAGAACCGCCGATATAAACTATGGTCACATTATTTTCCATACTTTGTTACCATTACCAGGATTGTATTTTTTGGCAATTCAAATTAGCCTTGAGGTTTTCAATTGCCTCCGGGTTTGCGGTCAGAAAAATGCTGTGAATCGCCCCACTCTCCATACCCGATTACATCGCCGGCTATATGGATTCGGGCTTCGAGACAACTTTTACACTCCTGCGCATCTTCGTCAAGGCAGGGTTTATTCTCATATAACAAATAATCCTGACGATATTTTACCGGCGTCAGATTTGGCATTATAACATTGGCGCCAACCATCAGCGCCTTTTCGCGCCCCTGCTTATCAATGGTTTGCATGGCAGTGGTGGCGGCGATATTAATATTCTTCATCATTATCCTTAGAATGGCAACCATCTTTAACGAAAGATCAAAGCGCTCCAAAAGCGGCAGGAGCGAATCCCTGAATTTGTAAAGAGGAGTATCTGCATGTTCGATATATGGACCCATGCCTGCCATGTCAATATCGAAATCGCGGAAAAAAATAAGGTCGTCTGCAAGGTCGGGAATAGTTTGGAAAGGCAATCCGATCATTACCCCTGTGCCAACCTGATAACCTGTCTTCCGCAATGTTCGCAAGGCTTCAAGCCTTTGCTGATAGTCGTGGGCGCGGTTGTCGGGATGAAGTTTTTTATATAAATCCATGCTGGAAACTTCAATGCGAAGCAGGTAGCGGTGAGCGCCTGCATCCAGCCAGCGTTTGTAAGTATCTTCGCTTTGTTCTCCCAGCGAAAGGGTAACATGAATCTGACCTTTTGTTTGAATATAAATTCTTTTCAGCAGCGATTCTATCTTCGAAATATAGGGTTTATTCGTTTGTTCGCCCGCCTGAATCACAATGGAGGCATAGTTGTTTTCCCATGCATATTGAACTGCTTCAAGAACCTCCTCATCGCTCATCCGGTAACGCGCAAAATGATTGTTTCCCGCCCTGATGCCGCAATAGTAACAGTTCTTTTTACAATAGTTCGAGTATTCTATAAGTCCTCTGAAATAGACCTTCTTTCCTAAATAATCAGCTTTGGTTTTTTTTGCCTTTTCGAATAGGGCAAGCCGATCTTTGCCGGAGGAAATCAGAAGATGAATGAGATCATCTTTAGTAAATAAGGGTTTTTCCAGAATTTTTTCAACTTCAGTCATTGATGATGATAAAGGAATGCGATTAAACATTAAACCTTATATGGAGAAGGTCTCCATCGCCAACCACATAGTTTTTTCCTTCTATCATAAGTTTTCCGTGTTCCTTACATGCGTGCTCGGAGCCATATTTCATGAAATCGTCGTATTTCATTACTTCAGCCCGGATAAACCCGCGTTCAAGGTCGCTGTGGATAACCCCGGCAGCCTGAGGCGCGGTCATACCTTTCTTAACTGTCCATGCCCTCACCTCTTTGGGACCGGCGGTAAAGAAACATTGCAGATTCAGTAAATGAAACGAAGTTCTGACAAGCCGGTTTATTCCGGGTTCGGTAAGACCGGCGTCGGCAAGGAAAATATTCCTGTCTTCTTCGCTGTCAAGTTCAGAAATATCGGCTTCCATTCTTGCTGCAATAACAAGAACTTCGGCGCCTTCTTCTTTCACCGATTCAATAAACCTGGCAGAATAACTGTTTCCGGTTATGGCAGAAGCATCGTCAACGTTGCAAACATA
>JAPLDO010000236.1 GCA_026391715.1 Bacteroidota bacterium | reverse complement strand
TACATCTAAATCAAACGGAAATGTTGTAACAGAAGCTTGGCAAAACGAAGCCTTAATCATTACCATAATAGGTCAAGAAAAATTATTTGAAATACGAGAACATTTTGTTGAAGAGAGAACTTTGTTTAAAATCTTAAATACACTCTTAATTGATGGCTTTCAGCCAAAAGTAAAGTTTTCATTTGTTCAAGAGGATAACACAGGGCAACATTCGTTTAATGTTTTAAGTGAAGGCGAACAGCAAGCGATTATAATTAGAGGACTAATAGAATTGGTAAATAATGAAAATACATTGTTTCTTTTTGATGAACCTGATACTTATTTACATCCATCTTGGCAACGAAACTTCATTGAAAGTATTAATGATTTGTCAAAAAATGCTGAATACAACAACAGTCAGTTTTTAATCACGACACATTCACCACAACTACTAAGTAATGCCGACCCAGCAAACTGTGATGTGCAAATAATGGAAGATGGAGAAATTGTAAAAGTTACTCCGAAATATTACGGCAGAGACATAAGCACTATACTTTATGAAATGATGGGTGTGGAAAGACGGAATAAAAAAGTTGCAAAATTATTAAGCGTTTTGTTTAACATTATTGAAGAAGAAGATATAGAAAACTCTATAATAGAATATGGCAAACTTATAGAAATATTAGGAGAAGATGATCCTGCAATGGTTAGAGCAAAATCGCAATTAGATTATTTAGAAGAAGAGCAAAATGAAGCAAATCGTTAAAACCGTAGAGCCAAATTCGTTGCTTCAACACAGGGCTAGTCAATTTGCAAATTTTGACAATATTCCGTTGGCGACAAAAGAAGAGTTACGACAAAGTTTATTATCGGAACAAGGTCATATTTGTTGCTACTGTATGAAACGAATTCCAGAACATACTTCACCATATATGAAAGTAGAACATTATAAGTGTCAAGACAATTTTGGTGCTTTTCAATTGACTTACTCAAATTTATTAGGTGCTTGTACAGGTAACGAAGGGCAACCTAAAATAAAACATACCTGTGACACAAAAAAGGGAAATGCAGACTTAACAATCAGTCCAACTTCAACCCTTCTAATTTGTGAAACACTTTTTAAATATAATTCGGAAGGCGAAATAAGCTCAATTTCTGACAACGCAGATGTAAACAGACAACTAAACGAAGTTTTAAATCTGAATATGCAAACACTCAAAGACGGACGAAGTGAAATATATTTGGAAGTTCAAGAGAGAGTTAGACTTGAAAGTAAAAGGACAAAAAAAGATAAATCATCATTTGTGAAATTTCTTGAACAAGAAAGAGTAAAATGGTTAGAACGGACAGACAATAAACATCGACCTTATTGTTCTGTTGCGGTTTACTATTTGACAAAGAAAATAAAAAGTCATCAAAATTAGCCAACGCTTTTGGTGGCACATTTGCATTTTTTCCAAACACACAAAGCCAAACAAAAAATGCAAAAGAGCCACCAAGCCAACGCACGGACAGAAATACAATGCAGCAAAAAAGGAAAGACAATTTGAATGGAAAATAAACAACGAAACGCTAACAAAGTGTAAATGCCATAAGGGTTTCAGTGGTATGCGAGGGGCAGAAGTCCGCTTTAAATTTTCGTGTAACTTGATAGGAAATCACCCGCAATCCCTTACGGCACTAACACTCAACCGTTAAAAGCCATTTTAGGACAGCCGACAACAAACAGACAGGCTAACCAAATTGTGGCATTTTGACAGTTAAGCCCTACAAAAAAATGAAATTTGCCGACAGTGATATTTAAATGGAAGCAGCCACAAAACAAAATACTAAAAATAAATTTGGCCAATACTTTACGCCAAAAGTAGTTGCTGATTTTATGATTGAAATGGCTGACATTTCTCAAAAATCAAAAATTTTAGAACCTTCCTGTGGACAAGGGATATTTTTAGACTTACTACAACAAAAAGGGTTTAATAATCTTTTTGCTTATGAAATTGACCAAAATTTGGCAACCGAGTATTCTTTTGTAAAACATGAAAGTTTTGTTTCTGCAAAAATTGAAGAAAAGTTTGACCTGATTATTGGAAATCCGCCTTATATCCGATGGAAAAATCTGGAAGAAGATTTAAAACAAGAACTTTCAATTAATCCAATCTGGAACAAGTATTTTAATTCGCTTTGTGATTATCTCTATATTTTCATTTTAAAATCAATAGAACTACTCAACGAAAACGGGCAACTTATTTTTATTTGTCCCGAATATTGGATGAATACTACTCATTCAATTTCTTTGCGTAACTATATGGTTCAAAATGGTTATTTTGAAGAAATTTATCATTTTAACGAAACGCCGGTTTTTGAAAAGGTAACAGTTTCTATCGTCATTTTTAAATTTGTAAAAGGAAAACAAAATCATAAGCAAATAAAAGTTTCAAAATTTTACGCCAATCAAAAATTGATTGCTGAAACACTTGATAAACTTAAAAATCAGGTTGAGTTTAAAGATGTTGAATATTTAGAGGTTTCTCAATTCAGAACAAATGTAAGATGGCTTTTGCAATCAGATGAAGTTAGAGAAGAATTAAGAGTTTTAGAAACTAATTGTGTTAAGAAAAATCAAAATTCAGGTTTAAATCTATTTAATGAAGAAAAACAGGAATTCCACACAGTTGGTGAAGTATGTGATATTGGAAATGGTTTGGTTAGCGGTTTAGATAAGGCATTTCAAGTAAATGGTCACATATTGAATGAAGGTGAAAAACAGGCGACAATAACCGTTGTTAAAGCAAAAGATCTAAAACCTTTCTTCGCCGAAAGTATTACAAAATATATTTTTATCAATGAAGGATTAGATGAAAATGAGTTTTTAAAAGCATATCCCAATTTTTATACTCATTTTCAAAAATACAAATCAGATTTAGGTAACAGATACCAGTACAACAGAAAAATCAATTATTGGGAATGGGTTTTTTTGAGAAATTTCAATCTTTTTAACAAAACAGAAAAACGCATTTTTGTACCTTGTAAAGAACGTATTTCTAATAAAGATTACTTTCGTTTCGCATTAGTAGATGAAGGTGTATTTCCAACGCAAGATGTTATAGCCATCTTTAGAAAACCAAATACCAAAGAAAGTATTGAATATATTTTAGCCTATCTCAATAATCAAATTATTTTTGACTGGCTCAAATATAATGGGATTGTAAAAGGGAATATTGTGGAGTTTTCCGAAAAACCGATAGCAGGTATTCCGTTTAGGTTGATTGATTGGAGCAATAACAATGAAGTGTTGTTGCATAACACAATTACTGAATTAACTAAGGTGTACTTAACCAAACATGATAAGTCAATACTTCCCCAAATCAATCAATCTTTTGAAAAACTCTTTGAAATAGTATAATGAACGTAAATTTTTTACCTGAACAAAACATCTTTCTGATATTGGCGGGAAGTGCAATCAATTGTAATTGCAGTGACTCCCAGGTAAGCCTCTTCCATCTGGTTTTCGCCGGGTCTTTTTAGGCGTTGGAGGCAATAATCCGTTGAGGAAGATGTGTTCCAATCCTGCCGGGCAGACAAAGCGGATGGAAACAGGAGTGTTAAAAAGCAGGAAAGGATTTTTATAAAGTCAAATTTTTGTACAGATTTGCCTCAAGCGCTTTCAGTTGCAGCGCCAGCCCTTCCTGATCAATTTCCTCAACTTGTCTAACAGCAACTTTGAGTTCATCAGCGTTGATGGGTTTTAAAAGATATTCAACACTGCTTAACTTAAATGCCTGAATCGTATTTTTATCGCGGGCTGCAATAAATATTATTTTGAAACCGATGACATTCAGGGAATCAAGCAGGTCAATTCCGGTTCCGTCTTTCAGGTCAATACCAAGAAAAACCAGATCCGGATTTAGCGATCGTATAACATTGACGCCCTCTTTTACACCACAGGCTTCCCCCACCACAACAACCCGCGAACAATGTTTTGCCAGCAGTTTGGCGAGGGTTTCCCGGATGCAGGCTTCGTCGTCAATAATGATGACTCGTAGCATTTATTCAATTGTAAAATGGCAAAAGAGCAAAATGGTTTTCCAAGTATCGTGTTTATTATTTCCGGATCGTTATCAGCTTATTCTGTGATCTTGTGCCAGAATTCAGGGTAAGCAGGTAAACACCCGAAGGCAATGCAACATTTATCTCCCGAAGTCCGGATGCCAGCGCCTGGGTGAAAACAACCTGTCCCTGCAAGTTGCGAATGGTGGCTGTAAAAATAGTTTGAGGGTTTTCTTTTGGCATTTCCAAATAAAATTTGCCATAACCGGGATTTGGATAAACCGTAAAAAATGAATCCTCCTTTGTTTTTGAATGGATGCCAACTGCCGGATCGTAGAATATTTCGAAAACACCGCCACCTGCAAACCATGCTTTGCCATTTACTGTGGCAGCGTTTCCTTGTGAAGCCCTCGGTGCGGAAAGACTTGCCGTTGTCCATGTTCCTGTTGAGGCGTCGTAAATATCCACACGATCGGTAGGAATATTGATACTTGTAACACCGCCTGCAATGATTGCTTTTGTTCCCACGGTTGTGGCGCTTGCATGACTTCTTGCCTCCGAAAGGTTTGCGGTAGTCCATGTATCGGTGGTGAAGTTGTAAATATCAACCAGGTCGGTGGTACCGCCATAATTAAATCCTCCCGCAAAAATTGCCAGGTCGCCCACCACTGTTGCCGCTATGCCTTCCCTTGCCAGTACAAGGTTGGCGGTTGTCCAAATGCCGGTTAGGGTATCATAAATGTCAACGATGTCTTTGTAGGCGCCGAATAATTGCAAACCGCCGGCAAACAGAACTTTGCTGCCATGGCTCACGGAAGCCATTGAAAACCGGTGGGCGGAAAGTTGTGCGACTGTCCATTGCCGGGTTTCGGCATTATAAATATCAACGGTTGAAAAGGATGCCGTCCAGTTCATACCTCCGGCAAAAAATATTTTATTGCCGCAAGTCACCCCCGTAATTACTTCCCTCGCAACAGATAAATTGCCGATGGTTTCCCATGTTTTCGTTGAAACGTCATAAACTTCGACTGTGTTCACTGAATTCATCCCGTTATTCCCGCCGGCAAAATAGGCTTTGGAGTTATGCGACGCCGAACCCATGTCTTTCCTGGGTACTGATAATTCAGTGTAAGACCACTGTCCCTGTGATTGCAGTAAGATGCAAAAAAGAAATGCTGAAAGTAAAGTAAAATTTTTCATAATGTTGAGTTTTTTAAATGAAGGTTAAAATCTCTAAGCCGGGAACTCATTTCACCACCACCATTTTGACCCCTCCAACCATATTCCCTGCCCGAATACGACAAAAATATATTCCTGATGGGAGATCCCTTGTGGAAAAATGAACCGTGTGTTTCCCTGTTTCTACTCTTTGGTTTATTACCTGACCGACCTCTTCCCCAAACAAATTGCAAACCCGGATCTGAATGTTCCCGGTTTCATGAACTGAATATGAAATTGTGGTTTCATCGGAAAAAGGATTGGGAAAAACCTGTACGGCGAGATTTCCGAAATCCTTTGTTTTCGGCACACCCAGCGGGTTTCCGAATTTGTCCCTGATCACATGCTTCATCAGATTGCGGGCGTCTGAAGTATCAAGATAGCATAGGGGGAAACTTAGCAGAATGGTCTTAAAATCATCGCCCATATATTCAATTCCTACGACCTTGCCCTGTTGCGATCCTTTTGGCGTTGCAGGATCGTACTTTGAATCGAAACGATAAACCGGGTTCCCGCCGGATGCAGGGGCGAACACTTCAATGTTGTACAATTCGCCGGGATAGCCGGATTTCATGCTTTTGCCTGGATCAACCCGCAGGGTATCATATCTCTCTTCGTCGGGGTAAGCCCGGTACATGTAGCTGCTGATCTTTTTATCTGACGAATCTACCCTGAAATAATCGCTGAGGATGGAATTCTCTGGTATTTTCAAAGGAAAACCAATACTTCCCAGCATGAAACGGGTAAACGAGAACCCCGCGAACATCATGTTTCCGTGATTATCAAAAAAGGATTCCAAATCGCCGGTCAACTGGTCGGGGATTTTGTCATACTCCAAGGAATTGATGATCCAAAGCGTATGCCTGTGTTGTGACAAGGTTCCCAGTGTAAGCGGATGATCCCTGTTCATGTCGAACCAGCGGAAGGGAATACTGTCAAGAACCGAAGCATAGAATTGCCGGATGCTGTCGGGGGTGGTTTGTTGTTCCTTCATACAAGCGACAACCAGCAGGGTATCTGTAAACCCGAACCGCGCCCCGTGAACCGTATTGGAAGAAACACTTTCCTTCAGCGAATTGTCGATCCGCGTTACGAAATAGTAATAATCTCTTTTTGTTTCAACCGATGGATCTACATATAAAGTATCAGTAATCAGCGCAGGGTTGACTTGAACAAAGCCGCTGCTGTCATTCTCCGACCGGTAAATTTTATATCCTTTCAGGTTCGAATTTCCTGTGGATTTCCAGTTGAGCATAATGTTATCGGTGGAGGAGTGTGCCACAAGCCCTTGTGGGAATGGGAGGAATTGCATTTCCATGATGGTTGCGATGGCTCCTCTGGCAATCTCCGCACAATAACTGATGTTGCAGTTGGAGACCACATCGTCAACAGTATGGTAGTAGTCGTTAAAGTCATATTCAAATGCCCAGGTTGCCTGGAATCCTTTCTGCCAGAAAACATAGGAGTCCGATCTGCCTTCGAAGTCAGCGGGTCCGGTCACGACCGAGAGGTTTGTATAAAGCGGGAAGACTTCTGAGGCGAGGAGAAAAGCGCTTTCAGCGCCTTTATACCTGAAAAGATAGACTTCCGGCAGGCTGTCGGGATTGAACGCGATCATATCGAGGTTCATCACCAACGTTATGTCTTCCCCGGTTTCAATAGATTTTGTCACCTGGTTATTTGAACCCCAGAATCCCAGCTCCTCGCCTGCAAACAGAATGAACTTTATCGTTGACTCCGGCTGGTAGTTCATCAGCTTCATCACGCGGGCTGCTTCCAGAGTCGCAGCCACGGCGGAGCCGTTATCGTCAACGCCCGGAGCCAAGGAATCAGCATTCGTACTGCAATAAGAATCAGAATGCCCGCCGATGATGCAAACTTCGCCGGGGGAAGTTTTTCCGGTCATTGTGCAAACAACGTTATATTGCCAGTATGTTGAATCGTTATAAAAAACCTGAAAAGAATCGAGTTTCACATCGGTATGTCCATAAGAAGAAAATTTTGCCATCATCCAGGTCGCGATCTCTTTCCGGTTGTCAGCCAAAGCATAACGTGTTCCAAATGCCTGAAGGCGCTCCAGGGTTGCCACGATGCTATCGGCTTGAACCTGCCCGATGACGGACTGGATTACGGGGTTCTGCCCGGGAACGGTTACGGTAAGGCAGAGGATCGTGAAGGTTATCAGAATGTGTTGTTTCATGGGATTTAGGATGTAGTTTTACCGTTTGATTATTTTTCCGCCGCACGTCTTTCCCCCTGCCTGTAACCGGCAATAATAGATCCCTGCCGGATAGGCTTCAACATTCCAGGTGACTTTCTGCTCTCCTTTTTGCCGGAAACCGTTCACCAGTTCCCCGACCAACCGCCCGAAACTGTCAAATATTTCAAGTTTGACCTGAGCAGGCTCTTTAAGTTCATAGGAAAAAGTTGTTGATTGATTCACCGGATTCGGACTATTCGTAATTCGTAATTCATAATTCGTAATTTCCCTGTCGTTGATCCCAACCGGAACAGGCGCGGTTGCCAGACTGATAGAATTTTCAACAACTCCATAATCATAATACATAAATGCGGTGGAGTTATATACAAAAATGCCGGGCTGTTCAAAAAGATTTGCATTTATTGCGACTGCATAAGGATCATTCGCGATAACATAGATTGGGTTTTCAGGCCATTTTTCCCATGTAATGCCATCAACGCTTGAAGCATATCCGATTACCCCACATGTTGCATTTACACCGGAATAGTACATTTCAAAGTAGCCCTCCTTTTTCAAAACGCTGGCTCCATAAACACCATATTGATCAAACGCTCCGGATCCACCAGGCAGCATAATGGGGTCGCTTTCGGCAAAAGGCGGATTGGTAGTGGAAGGATCGTTGTATTTTGTCCAGGTAATTCCATCCGGGGATGTTGCCATTCCCATAAGCCAGGCGCCGCTAAAATCAAATGAAGCGTAATAAAACATAATGAAACCACCTGTATCGAGGGGAAGTACATTATTCGGAGTGATAAGACCCGAATCCCATTCGTCGGGGCTGCCTAACTGCAGTACCGGAGCAGCCGAGCGCTCCCAGGCGCCGGTCAGACTATTTGCGGTTGCTCTTCCAATAGATTCTCCCGGTCCCCAGCCCGGATATTGGCGGGCATTGTAATACATCACCCATTCGGAGCCTACCTTTATTACGACAGCCTGTGCCGCTCCAAGGGAATCGAAACCGTTGCCTGATGGCGTCAATACAGGATTCCCGGCAAACTTGGTAAAGTTATATCCGTCGGCAGAGGTTGCAAAACAAACCCCCGCATTTCCTGTATAAAAAAGGTAAAAGGTTCCGTTATCCCATAAAGGATATGGTAATACGAGAAATTCACCATCATACGTACCCGGGTCGCCATGTGTCAAAACCGGGTTGTTAGGATTTCCAGTGAATTGCAATGGCTCCTGAGCAAAGATCCCATTCCGCCCCGGAAAGGAATACAACATTGCACATAATGCTAAAATCGTAATTGTTTTTTTCATAATCAGGAATTTAAATTTGTTAATACTCAGTTCCCGTTTTTCAATTTGTAGGATCCTGAAACCTGAAACCTGAAACCTGGAACCTGGAACCTGAAACCTGGAACCTGGAACCTGGAACCTGGAACCTGAAACCTCCGAACCGGGAACTTTCTAAACAAAAGTACTGTCCCTGATTAGCAGAAATGGTTTAGTTAAGTGAACGCATGGAATTGTTTAGTGAACGCCGGGGTTGAGTTAGTGAACGTGGAAATTATCTTCCTGCCACAGGAATCCCAAATTCAACCCTTGTACCGCAAGGTTGACCGGAAAAATCTTTCAGGTCAATGATCTCCATGCGGATTTTGTTTTTCAGGTTTTTATTGAGGATGTCAAGCCGATCGCGGGTAATGGATATGGCCATTGAGCGATGCCTGATCTTTTGCTTTGCTTCAATTTCGTGGGCTTTTTCTCTGCCAACGCCGTCATCCTCCACTTCAACCTTGATAAGTCCGCCTTTTAGCTGGAACCGGACTTTGATATTGCCGGGTGTTTCTTTATATCTGATGCCGTGTTCGATTGCGTTTTCAATGAATGGCTGAGCGAGCATCGGCGGGATCAGCATGTTCTCCAATTCTATCATTTCATCCACAATTATGCTGTAATCAAATTTTCCCGAATACCGGACTTTCTGCAATTCGAGGTAATTTTCGATCGTGCTGATCTCTTTTTCAAGCAGCACATATTCCTCCGTTGAATTATCGAGGATATTCCTTATCAGTTGCGAGAACCGTGAAAGATAGACGGTCGCCTGACCGGAGTTTTCATTGATCACGAAATTCTGGATGCTGGCAAGCGAATTGAAAATAAAATGCGGGTTCATCTGAGCCCGGAGCAATCGCTGCTCCATCATTACTAAACGCTGTTCTGCCTTTAATTTTCTTCGTTGGAAAAGGAGCAGCAGGATAATGCTGACGAGTAAGATTCCTGCGCCGGTCACAATGAAAATGTTCCTCGTGCGGGAGAGTTTCAGCTTGTTCAGTTCATTGGACTGCTCAAGGTCCCTTAACTTTTGTGCCTGTTTCTCTGCTTCATCCTCAGCAATAAGCAATTCAAATTGTCGCCCCTGCAACGTTGCATTCATCGTATCCCTCGAACTGTAGAATAGTTGCAGATAATCAACGGCTTTTCTGAAATCTCCTTTTATGAACGCCAGATTAAACCGGGCATGATACAAATCGGTCCGTTGTTGCTGGATCAAATAATATTGGAATATTTTATGGAAAGGATCGTTGAGTCCATCGGCAATATAGGTGTTGGAAAATTGAAAAGGCTCATTTAATCTGGTTTCACTGATGTCGAGGTCACGCCGGGCTTCATCGTATTTGCCTTCTTCTATGTCGATTTCGGCAAGATAATTCTTGATTCTCGATTGCAAATAACTGCTTCTGATTTTCAATGCAGAACGGTAGGCTTTATCATAATAAGTACGTGCAAGGGTTAAATCGCCGGTAAATTCAAAAAGAGGACTGCTCCTGTCGTAAAAACCAGCAAAGTTGCTGTTGATAATCGCGATGAGCTCATCATTCTTCAGGGCTGTTGCGAGCCTCAGCGCCGAATCGCTATAGACCAGCGCAAGTTGTTTCCTTCCGGGCGACTTGTCTTCGTCAAGATAGAACGTCCCGACTACCATTAAAGCATACGCTTCCAATAAACGATCATTATATTTTCGCGAATACTCAAGCAATTTGTGCCCATTGCTTTGAGCGCTGTCAATGGGCCCTTCCTTTAAAAAAAAAATCGTAATGCCCATAGCGTCGTAAACGGCAAGGAAGGATTTTTCATCATGGCCCGACTGATAACAGGCAAGCGCCTTGCGGTAATATATGATGGCCTTGTCGCTTCTCTGTATAAAGAAATTTATGTGCCCAAGCATAAGATTTACATCGCCCATCTCTTTGTAAAAAAGACCTTTTTCAAGAATAGATTGTGCTGATAAGTAGGATAGCAGAGCGTTTTTAAAATCCATTTTGAAATAAAATGCATTACCTGAATTGTATTTTGCCACACCGATCTGCTTCTGGGATCCGAATTGCGCTGCCAGGCGCATTGCCCGGGTTGAAAACATGATAGAGGAATCGAAATTTCCCGGGGCGAAACGGTAGGCAAGGTTGTTCAGGATATCAATCCGACTTTCAATTCCCGAACCCGGCAATAATATCAACAGGCTGTCAATCGGCTGTCGTGAATTAATATTATAATTTTGGGAGAAAACATTGAAATGGATGAGAAAAAAAAGAAGAATGTAAATACACCTGCGCATGTTGAGAAATATGTCTTTTAACTTAAACAGTCTGCATCAAACCTCAAACCTCAAACCTTGAACCTTGAACCTTGAACCTTGAACCTTGAACTTCTTCTCATTCCGCCATCCGCTCGAGCAACTCAATCATCTCTTCACGCTTCCGCGACGCCACCGGGATTTTTAAATCATTGGTCAAAACGATATACCCGCCATCCGATTTTTCAAACCGTTTGATGTGGGCAAGGTTGATCAGGTAGGATTTATGTACCCGGTAAAAACCGCACTCCGCCAGCATCTCCTCGTATTCCTTCAGGGTTTTTGAAACCATGATGCGACCGCCTTCTTTCGTGTGAACTGTGGTGTAACAACTGTCGGATTCGCAGCACACAATGCTTTTCAGGTCGAGCAGATGGATTTGATCCGTTGTTTTCAAGATTATTTTCTTATCCTGCCGCGCAATGGATTT
This sequence comes from Bacteroidota bacterium, assembly GCA_026391715.1. Lineage (GTDB taxonomy): Bacteria > Bacteroidota > Bacteroidia > Bacteroidales > FEN-979 > CAIVAT01. The sequence goes on along the minus strand of JAPLDO010000236.1, from coordinate 2,223 downwards.
CAGGTTTTCGTACAAGGCATCCATCTGCATATTGAAATGATCCCTGAGCAGCGAACCGGCGCGGTTGACGGAGGCAACAAGTTGTTCGGGGTTTACAGGCTTCAGGAGATAATCGAGGGCGCTGAAACGAAATGCCTGAAGGGCATACTGATCGTAGGCTGTGATAAAAATGACTTTGAAATCAACCGGAGCCAGCGAAGTAAGCAGGTCGAACCCGGTTCCGTCGCTCATCTGGATGTCGAGCAAAACAAGGTCGGGGCGAAGTTCCTGAATAACCCTGATCCCGACGACAACACTGCAAGCGGTTCCAACAACGGTGACTTGCAGACAATGCCTGGCTAAAAGTTTCGCAAGTGAATCCCGGACATGATCCTCATCATCTACAATGACAACCCGCATAAAAACAAATTTAAAAACGGAGGGAAAGGTACAGTATTTTTATTCCGGAAACAAATACTTTCCCCGATATATAAAAATACTTTCAAGATGCCCGTGATTGGTAATAAAGTTACATTTGTGGTTGAATTCACCTATGAAAAAACCAATTACCATGAAAAAAGCAATCTTTACCTCGCTAATCCTTATGGCAGCTTTTTTTTGTACTGCCCAAAACGGATCAAAAACCAACATCTCCGTTATCAATCACGCTGATAGGAGCGGGCTTGCGGATGAATCCTCTTCCTTAAATGGAAAGGAAAAAATCAAACCTTCAGCCAGCGTGAGTAGCGTCTGCGGCGCATACACTGTTACAGATGCCGATGGCAACGTGTATAGCACGGTGAAAATAGGCGACCAATGCTGGATGGGCGAAAACCTGAGGGTCGGCATCATGATCCCTGGCACGACCAATCAAGCAAACAATGGCGTCATTGAAAAGCATTGTTACGGAGACCTTCTTTCAAATTGCAATACTTATGGGGGCCTTTACCAATGGGGTGAACTGATGCAGTATTCCGGACAGCCGAAAACTCAGGGCATTTGCCCGGCTGGCTGGAATATTCCCGCCTCGGGCGATTTTCAATGGCTTGGATATTTAGTGGGAGATAGCGCCGGCGGTAAATTAAAAACAACGGGCACAATTGAAGGCGGCACTGGTTTGTGGTATGCCCCGAACACAATGGCTACAAATTTGAGTGGTTTCAGCGCGGTGCCGGGCGGCTGGAAAGATGAATCCGGCAATTTCGGCAATCTGGGTCAAAATGCATTCTTTTATACGTCAGAAGGCTGGTGGGACTGCTGTGCATATTTCCGGCAATTGGACTACAATGGAGGGTATTTAAACAACGCAAGCTGGGCCATGCGCAGTCGCAGCCTTAGTGTACGCTGCATCAAAAATGCGGCAACATTGTCAACCGTATCTACTTCATCAATTTCCGGAATTACAGCAACCACAGCTTTTGGCGGAGGAAATGTAACAGGTGATGGCGGTGAAGATGTTACTGCCCGCGGCGTGGTTTGGAGTACAACGCCAAACCCGACTATTACCAGCTATGTGGGTATAACTTCGAATGGTACAGGATTGGGCGCGTTTACCAGCAATCTTACCGCCCTCGCACCCGGAACTATTTATTACGTAAGAGCCTACGCTACCAATAGCATAGGAACAGCTTATGGTTTGGGAATTGAATTTATGACCATGCCTTCAATATTAACAGTTTCAGGGTTGACAATCAATTCAGGAACCGACACGTGCTTCAACGCCGCACAAACCATCAATGTATCCAACATTACTGTTAAAACCGGAGGAAGCGCAACTTTTATATCCGGCGGTAACATCCTGCTGCAAACGGCAACAAAAGTTGAAAACGGTGGATACCTGAAGGCGTCCATCACAACGAACTCAAGCTACTGCATGTTAAACAAAAGCGCGATTACACTAAATGAAGAAGAACTTCCAAAGGAGATTAAAACCGCAGAGATGAATGAAGCGGTTGCTTTATTTGCCATCTCTCCCAACCCCACATTCGGCGCCTTTACTCTTAAAATGATTGATTTTGAAACAACTCAGATTATTCATTTGGAAGTCTATAGCATGATGGGCGAAATGGTGATGCAAAGTAAACTTTTTGGACAACGGCAATACGATTTCGATTTATCGGGAAGATCTAAAGGCGTGTATTTTATCCGGGTAATATCAGGCGATAAAATGGGTGTGGAGAAACTGATAAAACAGTAAAAATTCGCTATACCTTCGAATTGCCACGACCTTAAGGTCGTGGCAAT
>JAPLDO010000227.1 GCA_026391715.1 Bacteroidota bacterium | reverse complement strand
ACGATACATTCATTTTTGATGCAATTGTAAATCAACGCATAGATACTGAAGGGCTGACCTTTAAATATCAGTTACACGACGTAGAAAATCTGAACAAAATGGCGTTGGGAAGCGAAATTGATGTTATCAAGGTCAGTTTTTTCACCTATCTGTTAATAAAAAAGAATTATATTCTCCTCGATTCCGGCAGCGCAATGGGATTCGGTAATGGTCCGCTACTGATCGGGAAAAAGGCTTATAGCATTGAAGATATTCAGGAAATGACCGTTGCAGTTCCCGGGAAATACACCACCGCGCATTTATTGCTGCGTATTGCTGCGCCTGGCGTGAAGCGTAAGGAGTTTATGTTGTTTTCAAAGATAGAAGACGCCATCATTCAGGGGAAAGTTGACGCAGGAGTTATAATTCATGAAAACCGTTTTACTTTTGAACAAAAGGGACTAAAGAAAATTCTCGACCTTGGCGCCTACTGGGAACAACTCACAGAATCGCCTATTCCTCTGGGCGGTATTCTTGCGCGTAAAGGATTGGGTTACGATACGCTCAACAAGCTAAACAGGATAATGTTTCGAAGCGTGGATTACGCTATGAAAAACCCTGCTGCGGCGATGCCCTTTGTCCGTCAACATGCGCAGGAGATGGATGATACGGTGATGCAAAAACACATCGAACTTTATGTTAATGCAAACACGCTCAGCCTTGGAACCGCCGGTAAAGTCGCCATCACCAAACTCAATAGGATTGCGAGGGATCGTGGGCTTCTGGAATCATAAATTATTGCAGGAAATTAATACAATTATATGAATCTTACAAACCTCAGCAAAACTGATATTGGCGCTGCATTACGGGCTGCTTTGCAGAAAGGATTGATACGCCCGGAAGATACAGCCTTGATTTTTTACGACCTGAATTGCCTTAAATCGCGACTCGATTATCTTTGCGCATGTTTCCCGCCTGATACGCTGCACGGTCTGGCAATCAAAGCCAACCCGCTCGCAAAAATTCTGTCGTTTACCCGTGAAATATCTCCATCGCTCGGAGTTGAAGCGGCTTCGGTTGGCGAGGTAACGCTTGCGTTTAATGCTGGTTTTTCACCCGACCGCATAGTATTTGATTCACCGGTGAAAACTATTGCAGATCTGGAATTCGCCTTAAAAACCGGTATTCATCTCAACATTGACAACCTTGATGAACTTGAACGGGTGAATAAATTGCTTGCCTCACCGTCAGTGTTGCCACCACACCGCCAGTATCATTCTACCATTGGATTACGGATTAACCCTCAGGTTGGCATGGGGACAATTCTGGAATCGAGTGTTGCCGGGAACTATTCTAAATTTGGAGTTCCAATCAAGTACAGGAAGAAGGAACTTGAACATGCCTTCCTCACTTATCCCTGGCTTACAGGCGTGCATCTTCATGTGGGTTCTCAGGGCTGTGCAATGGAACTTCTTGTTGAAGGGATTGGCGTGTTATACGATTTTATCTGCGAATTGAATCCCAAACGGCTTGCCGCCGGTTTTCAACCGATTTCCATTTTCGACATCGGCGGCGGATTACCCATTTCATATAATTCGGATACAATAGCGCCATCAATGGAAGATTACGTCTCCCTGATCCGTCAAAGAGCCCCCTCATTTTTCAATCCCCACCAACTTACCAACTTACCATCTTATCAACTTACCAACTCCTTTCGTCTCATCACCGAATTTGGCCGCTGGGTTTTCACCAATCCAGGCTGGACGGTGAGCCGCGTGGAATATGTGAAACATGATCCTGATGTAAACACTGCCATGCTACATGTCGGCGCTGATCTTTTCCTGCGTGAATGTCTGAATCCTCAAGACTGGCAACATGAATACACGGTGTTTGATTGCAATGGCAAGCAGAAAGAAGGCTTGGATATTCTACCCTGGAACCTTGCCGGACCTTTGTGTTTCTCCGGGGATATAATTGCCAAGGGAGTAAAGCTTCCAAAGGTTGAAGAGGGCGATTGGCTCGTGATCCACGATACTGGAGGATATACTTTCAGCATGTGGTCAAGGTTCAACAGCCGGCAGATACCCGGAATTATTGGTTACCGGAATACCGAATTTGAAATCCTGAAAAAAAGAGAAACGCTGGAAGAACTGGCAACATTCTGGAAATAAATGCATTCACGCCCCTCTTTCGCCGGCAAACTGATCGTCCTTGTTCTTGAACAAAACATTAAACGTAGTCAGGCTCCCATAAATCCGTGTAACGTATTGTTGCATCTCCACCTTTACTTCGTCGGTGAGTTCGCTTGCATTGATCTTTTGTTCAAGAACCCTCAGCCTGTCGCGTACCATTACGATTTTATGAAAGAAAGCCTCCATCGGCACCTCTTTCTCTTTCAGTCCCGGATCGGAGGGAATTAAAAGCATCTTGCCTCCCGTCCATTTTGATCCAAGTGGCACCACTTCCTGGATATCGCTGAACCGATGAAGCACGCGGATCAGACTTTTCTCAATTTTTTCATAAGTTACCATTTCAGAGTTAACTTCCACGAATTCAATAACCTCAAGTCCTGGAAAATCACGCTGAATAATTCTGGTTCCATGATCAATAAAGGTAATTTCATAAGCATCTGAGCGAACCTGGATGATAACGCCTTTGCCGAACTGCGGATGCTTTACCCGCGAACCGATTCCTAAACTGTTTTCTGACATAATTAATTTTATGAGTTTCTAATTGTTTAACTTTTCTGCATTATTCTTGAAATCATGTTGAATAATGGGTGTTTAATTGTAATCAGCAAGCCTGAATCGTTTTTAACATTTATTTCTCGCAGATTACACAAATTGAAATACAGATTACGCGGAAGAATTTCCATTGATGAATAATTCTGCGTTCATCTCTCTGTTTTTCTGTTTAATCTGCAAAAACTTTTATTATTTTCTGTCATAATGTTCCCGGTTTTTATTGGTAGGATACTTTGCTGTAAATTTTTTTTGATTTTTCGGAGCAGTCTCATTTTCAATCTATAACCATGTCATCCCTACGATATTATGTTGCATAAGAATCTCCCGAAATTCGCTTAATATCATGGCTGTGGCGCCCCATATTACATTTTCATTGATGTAGTATGAGCGAACCTTTAAAGAAATTCCAAAACTGAGTTTGGTTTTCTTCATCTGAATATTCCTGTCATTTAAAAAATCTTTCAGCCCAATCTCAATAATCCCGGCAACTTCCTTTGGATCGGGGATAAACTCCGGACTAGTAGTTTGAAACCCAACCACCGGTGTGACGATGAAATTACTGGGAGGTATATACATCGGCGTTAAACAGCCCGAAACGATAATCTCCGACGGGTTAATTCCAATCTCTTCCCGCGCTTCGCGTAAAGCTGTGTCAATGATATTTTTGTCGGCAGGTTCCCGTTTACCTCCCGGCAAACTTATCTGTCCGCCATGAACCCCACGATAATTGGGACGGCGCATTAAAACTATGCAGGCGTCATTATCCTTAGGATAAAGCAATATTAATACGCCGCTTTCAATAGCATCTGCCGGAATTTTATCCTTCATTAACTTACGAAACCTTGCAAGCGACGACATTTTGAGTTGCGCCGCTTTTCCGGGTAATGGCTCGCGCAACCTAAGATCAAGCCAATCTGTTAATTCCTTAAATTCCATTCTCATTCATATTGAAAATCAAAGGTATGTCATTGAAACCAATTTCTTTGTAGTTTTGCCTTTGAAAAGTGATCAGATGGTTAAAATAAAAGGAGATCCTTTAAAATTTCATCAGGAAGAGAGGGCTTACCAGCGTGGTTTGATCCTATATAACGACGAAGTCAATAGCTTCGATTTCGTCATCGTGTCGCTTGTTGAAGTTTGCAAACACGAATTTGCTCAGGCGGAGCAATGCGCCATGATTGCCCATTTCAATGGAAAGTGCCATGTAAAAAACGGCGATTACGAGGAATTGAAATCAATGTATGAAGAACTGACATTCCGTGGATTAACGGTTTCAATTGAATAACTCCGAAAAGCGTTTTCCCATTGTGAAAGAATACCGAATTAACATCTTAAAATAATTCTCATGAAAACTTTACGCAAAATTTTCTATTGGTTTGCAGGAATCCTCGCCGCGCTCGTTATAATTTCATATCTGTTGCCTCGTACTTATAAAGTAGAAAGAAGCATCACCATAAACGCCAGACCCGACGTCGTTTATGGGTTGACGTCAAATTTCAAACTCTGGAAACTTTGGGTTCCATGGACAAAGGCGATTGATTCCACAGCCGTTTTCGAAATGCGGGGTGAAGTTGCCAGTATGGGAACTTCCTGGAAATGGAAAGGTAAAATTCTTGGGCAGGGCGAAATGATCCTGACGGAACTGATTCCCGGACAACTGGTTGGGTATAAATTGTCATTTGATGAAGGTAAGTATCAATCAATGGGTAGAATAATCATTGAGAATAAACACGATTCAGTTAAGGTTTCATGGCTTGACGAGGGTGATCTCGGGTTTAACCCAATTGGTCGCTATATGGGACTTTTCATGGAACGCATGATGGGACCGGATTTTGAAAAAGGATTAGCCAAATTGAAAACCGTTGCTGAAGAGCGGAAAGATTGGCCGGTTATCGAAGAAAAACTATGGCAGCCTCAAACATCTTTGATTATTCGCGATTCTGCCGGTCCGCAAACATACGGAGAGGTATTTGGAAAAGCATTTGGTGAACTATATGCTTATTGTATATCGTCAAAAATCAACATTAATGGGGCGCCGTTTGCAATTTACCGGCAATGGGATTCAATCACAATGAAGTCAAAGATGGATATTGGAGTTCCTGTCGAAAAAGCAAATCAAGGTAAGGGACGAATAGAAATAAAAACTTTTCCGGAACTTAAAGTGGTACAAGTCAAATATTTTGGTCCGTATTCAAAAACAGCCGACTCTTATCGTTTCCTTGATCAATATATTCGTGAAACTGAACTTCAGCAGGACGGAGGTCCATGGGAAAGATATATAACCTACGCGGCAATTGAAAAAGATACAGCCAAATGGGAGACTATTATAGCGTTTCCGGTTAAATAAAGGGTTAGAGTTTCTAATTTTTCTCTATGCTTTATGGAAAACTTACTGCAATGCATGTATGCTTGTGATTTTTCTTGCCCTCGCTAATGTTCAGAAAATAGTAATGCGCATTGGCGCAAAAGGCGCTGACGCTGCAATGCGTATCGTAGGTTTCTTTGTTGCAATTATGGGCATGGGGCTTATCTTTCACGGCGTGAACGAATTTCTGCAATCCTATCATATTGTATCGCCATAAAATTCCCGGTTTATATACTCAAAACGGGATAAAACTATGGTTCATTTTTTTTTAGACTTTAGCTCTACTTTTAGACTTTAGGTTTCAAGGTTGATATGCTTTATGTTGCTTTTCATATCTTTGCAAAAAACAGTTTATGCAGGGTCTTGTCGAATATTCACTCGTTTTTGCCATGATTGGTGGATTTCTTAGGTTTATAGTTCTTTTCGGAGGCGCATTTTTTCTACTTTGGTATTACCTGAAGAAAACCAGGAAAGAGGTTCCGGTAATTTCTCATCCTGCGGAAAACAATGTACTTGTTCCGCTACGTTTGCAGGCTTACGAGCGCTTTGTAATGTTTCTTGAACGGATTCATCCGTCGAATCTGGTTATGCGGCTGAACAACCCGGATCTTACTGCATTGCAACTTCAATCATTGGTAGTGCGCGCCATCATGGAGGAATTTGACTATAACCTTTCTCAACAACTTTATATTTCCAACTCGCTTTGGGAACTGATAAAAAACTCAAAGGAAGAGACCATCGCTTTGATAAACCAGGCTTCATCGCAATTGCCTGAAGGTTCGATGTCGGGCGATCTTGTGAAAAATGTTTTTTCAATCGCTATTTCCAAAAGTAAACTCCCAACAGAAGAAGCGCTTGATGAAATTAAGCATGAATTGCGGCGGAATTTCTCCTGATTCTTATTTCCCGAACCGGTAAGCAACAGAAAGGCTGGCAGAATTGCTGTTTAAACCGAAACGGAATGAGTTGTTGGTTGTTTCCTTCATCATATTCCCGTTGGATATTATCTTCTGTTTTCCATAAGAATAAACTACTCCGGGACTAATTTCAGCGCCGAAAACGAAATGTTCTTTCAATATGTACGATACTCCAATAATCAGGTAAACACCCGGATTAATTGACCAGTAGGAGGTTTCAGAATCAGGATAGTATGAACTGTAGTTGTACTTTTCATATTGATAACTACTTCCCACTTCAAGTCCCCACCTGAAATCAAAATCTTTCGCAAGCGGTATAAGTTTTTCAAAACCCAATGTGAACCCGGCGCCAAAACCACGCTGTTTCTGGTCAATCGAGTCTTGCGTTCGCCCCCAGGAATAGTTTTGCGTCGCATTCAGCGCAACGAGTGTAACCCTGAAAAGTGTTTTTTCGCTACCGGTTTTGTAATGAACTCCAAACGAGTTCAAACTGTTGAACTGGATGCCTATCTGATGAACGCGGGGCGCTTTGGCGTCCTGAGCGGTTAATTTGGCTGTGATCAGACAAAGTGCAACTACAAGGTATAGTATAATTTTCATAAGGTTTTGGTTTGATTGATAAACGAAATTACAAGAAAACAATTGTGTTTGAGCCTGCTCTGAAAAGTCCCCGGTTTTACGTTGGCGGTTAATATTTCAGCTTTAATTCATCTGGTAGATGAAACCCCACTCTCCTACCCCATTCCCGAAAAAAGGAGGTGGTTGAAGAGTGGGGTTGATATAGGGAGAATAATTTCACTACGGAAAAATCACCCCATTGTATTTAGTAACATCTGCCTGCGGAATATTGCATCCGTATTCGGCATTAATTGCCTGGATGAAATAATTTGCAGCAACTGCATTTCCCCTTGGATTCAGGTGAACGCCGTCGGTAGAAAATAACCCGCCGGTTATAAAAGAGGTATTCATTTTAATTCCGTCGAAAACCATCCCGGTTGTAAATTCCTGAAGGTAGGCATGCATATCAGCCATGGCAAGATTTAAAGCGGCGGCTGTGGTGACAATTACCTTATTGTACTGTGCAACACGTGCCTTGATATTTGTCTGTTCAGAATTGTTCAGGATATATTTTCCGGGAATCGGGTAGGGACGGGGAAGTGGCGTAATACTTTGATCGGCTACCCCCATTCCCTTGCATTTAATAGAATCGGTGGGCAATGTAAGCAGGAACAAGTCGCCTTGTTCCATCTGCGCCCATGATCCGTCGTCTTTCACATAAACGAATGGGTTGGCTCCAACTTTCCATTGTATTTCAGTATGCCCGTATATGGCATATAATTGATTAAGACCTGTAGCTTGCGTAGCGTCGAGTATAACGCTGTTATATGGTAGCGATTTTGAAATTGTTGTAAAAAATGGAATACTGGTAATATCAGGAATTGTTGCAAGAACTCCTTTGGGTTTTACCGCAGAAGCCGCAAGCGCGCCCGCTGCCATTGGGTAGTATTTGGCAAAGGTATCGGCAGGGGTTAACAGCGCGTCGGTTCCAGCCAATGCAGAGGTTAAGGCGTCGTTGTTCCCAATCCACAGATAAAAAAAAGTAGGATTTTGAGTAATGGCATCCTGCAGAATGGTAGTATTGATGGAGGATGCAAATCTGACAAAATAGGGGTTGAACGGGTGCCCATCGAGCGTAGGATCGCCAAGCCGGTTATAAAAGAGATGCATCAGAGACGCTCCCGGAACGCCCATATTATTATATGGACGGGTTTCTAACGGTGGGGCGAATAATTGTCCTTTAAAAATGTTTTGATCCGGATTCGTAATAGCAAAACCTGGCTTCAGCGACGCTGTGCCAACAGGGTTTCCCTGACAATCTTTATCAGGAGTAATCTTTAAGATCATTTTTGAGTAAAAATACAATCCCGCCGGCATTAGTTGAAAACCCACGCCATCTTCGGTCCCAATCAACGGTTGATGGAAAACGCCTCCGCCAACAGTTTGGAATTGGGTTGCCATGATGTTGGAAATCGAGCTTTCCTGTCCGGAAAGATAGAGGGCGCCATCTGCATATCCTGCTGTCATTGAATTTCCGACTGCCACAAAATTTGAAAAATCAACCCCATTTGCCGATGAAGCGAATTCATCAATTTTTGGTTCACAGGCAGTAAACAGCGTCAGTGACAATATAATAACTAATAATTTCTTCATATTTCTCATAATGTTAGATGGTTAAAAATTATAGGTTAGTCCGATACCCGGTATAAAAACCTGATTCTTGTATGTTCCTGCAAAATTGTCCGGACTGTAAGTTCCGGTTCTGGCAGCGCTTGTGATATAAAGGAAAGAAGCGTCAATGCTGAATCCCTTGGCAGGAAATACTGAAAAGCCACATGTCAGACCGATCTGGTTGAGGCTTGGGGTTTGAGGATTCAGATAATCGTCTTTAACAGGCGACTGATCATAATACCCGCCAATGCGGAAGGTAAAAAGATCGTTCATGCGGTACTGGGCGCCAATGCGGGGAACCAGTTGGTTGCTGTACAAAGAAGGGGTAGCAGTGCGACCAACAGCAGACGTGGTTGTTTGAAAATTGAAAACCAGCGAATCGTAAACGCCCCAGAAAATGTAACAAAGGTTAAGTCCAACCATCCATTGTTTGTTTTTTCCAAATTCATACGAAGCGCCGAAGTCGAGATTTGCAGGCAAAGGCAGCATTACATCTACTTTGTTGTTCGGGAAACTTGTACTCAAAGATTGTGGCACTGTAAATGTGGCGTCGCCGCCTTTCACCTTCATTTCGATTTTTGAGCGGTAGTCCAGTCCAAGGCTCAGTCCTTTAATAGGATGCACCATGATACCTGCATTGAAACCAAAATTACTTGTGGCGCCGGTAATATTTAATTTTCCATCGCCGGAAGCTCCCTGAATTGGGATTGCTTTATTCATTTTTACTTCGCCATAAGCATAAACCAGCCCGACTCCAATTCCAATAATATCCTTGAATTTGTAAGAGACTGTAGGCTGGAAAGTAAAAGCCTTGAACGAAATATCCTGAATAAGATAACGTCCCTTCCATTCATCGCCCCACGAAAGACCATTTCCATAAGGGGTATTCACCGCAAGACCAACACTCAGATTTTTTGTTGGTTTGAAGGCGGCATAAAAATAAAGAGGCGTGTTAAGCTCATGCTTTAGATTCGCCTGCTCAGCTACATCCAATGGTTGGAAAGTCAATCGTGACATTAACAAATTGACCCCGCCCGAAAAACTCCATCTCTTGTCAAGAAACGGTGTTCCTCCCGGATTGTAAAACAGGGAACTGGCATCGTAACTGAGTGAAGTTCCGATCAGGCCCATGCCAATGTTGCGCATGCTGTGCAGGTGTACCTGGTATCCACCGCCAAATAAAGTAGGCGCCGCCAGACAAAAACTTAGCAGCAGGACAGTAATTTTCCTCATAATGATTGTTTTTTGGTTAATACTGGGCGCAATTTACAACTTTTTTTTATATTCAAAATTCATCATATCTGGATTGGAGCATAATGATTTGAAAATGAATGCGTAGAAGGGCATAAGATTGAGCCTTTTGATTCCGATCCTGGCAGTTGAACAAATAAAATCCGGCAAATCGCCGAAGGATTTGTAATTTTGGCAATTAACCGGCCCGGAAAGTAACTCAAGTTTCGGGGTTAAATATATGATCAGAACACAGCCCTGAAAGGGCATCATGCATTAACGATGGCAACCCATCGGCTATATAAAACGAGCCCCATCAGACAGAATATCCACGATTCGAAGCAGGCCCAAAAATGGATAACACGAGCGAACGACATGTTCCCAATGAGGAGTTTAAAGATGAAGCAGAACTTTATAACCATTTAATGCATGTTGCGACA
>JAPLDO010000057.1 GCA_026391715.1 Bacteroidota bacterium | reverse complement strand
GCAGCGGACCTCCACAGGTTCCAGAGGCATTTTGTAGTTGCCTGTAATAGGTTGTTGACGTCAAAACTCCGGGCTGAAAATTAAGCGTGGAAGTGGAACCGCTGATATTTGTAAAAGTTATATTATTAAGCGAACTCTGCCATTGGTGAGTAGGATTCGTTCCATTCGAAGGAGCAATACCGTTTAATTGCGCCGGAGCAGTACCGGTACAAATCGTCTGGCTCGCGCTTATTGAACCAACAGCAAGCTGCGGGTTAATAGCCATTGTAATGGCATTCGACGTTGCCGGATTATTAGAGACACAGGTTGCACTGGAAGTAAGCAAACAGGTAATTACATCGCCGTTAGCCGGCGCGTAGCTGTAAGTTGCATTCGTAGCGCCGGCGATGACTGAGATACCTTTTTTCCACTGATAAGCCGGGAGCGCTCCGCCGTTGGCAGGAGTTGCCGTGAAGGTTACTGAAGTTCCCGCACATACGTTGTTTGCAGAAGCCGCTATGGTTACACTTACCGGTTGAGGCGTTGCCAACGTAATGGTAATGGCATTGGAAGTGGCAGGATTTCCGGTTGTACAGGAAACGTTGGAAGTAAGCGCACAAATAACCACATCTCCATTGCCAGGAAACGAGTTTGTATATGATGCTCCCGTAAAGCCAGTTACGACAATGCCGTTCTTCTTCCATTGATAAGCAGGGGCGGAACCGCCATTAACAGGAGTGGCAGTAAAGGTTACCGGAGATCCGGTACAGACCGGATTGGCTGACGCCGCAATTGATACGCTTACAGGCAGGAGCGGATTCACAGTGATAATCACAGTATTAGTAGGCAAAGGACCCCCGGTTGTTCCTGTGGCATTTTGCATCTGCCTGTAATAGGTTGTCGCTGTTAAAGCGCCCGGCTGGTAGTTTAGAGCGGTGGCTCCTGTTATATTGCTGAAAGTAACATTGGTGAGTGAACTTTGCCATTGGTAGGTAGGATTCGTTCCATTCGAAGGAGCTACTCCGGTTAATTGCGCGGGGGTTGTATTCACACAAATCGTTTGGCTCGCGCTGATTGAGCCGACTGCCAACGGTGGGTCTGCTGCGGCGCTTGCAAAATTAAAAGTTATTTCTTTTGTGGATGTATTTTCAGCGATACCGGTTATTGGAGAACTGGTATTTGCATCCGCCCATGAATGGGAATTTGGCGTAGTTACATCGGTGAAGGAAGTTTTGCTTCCAGTACCCGGGAATGGGCAGCTACTGCTGCTAATAGAACCATACGTAGTTGGTGGATTTCCGGTAGAACTCGCGCAAACCGGGTATAAACCTTGATGTGAACCGGCATTAATATCATTCCACCCTGAATGGGCTGCAATAAAAGCTCCGTCAACATGATAGATGATTAGCCCATGACCGGGAATCCCAACATCAAAGCCTGTTTGTTGTCTGTTTTCGCACAGGAAATATTCATTTGAAGTTGTGGTATTATATCGCACTACATCTGTATATAACTGTGCGTTACGCAGAATTTTTGTTTGTGTAGATGTTAAAACAATGGGTGTTGTCCAGTTGAAAAGAGCTTTTATCCATGCATTAGGGTGAGCTGGTTTTGTTCCGGCTGAACCATTCCATGATCCACTTGCCATAACATCCCAGTACCCGGTGCCAGAGTAAGATCCGCCCGTTGCGTAATCGGTGTCATAAAAATCAGGCGAACCAAGATTATGTCCAAATTCATGGCACATCACGCCAATGGTTCCCATTCCTACTGAATTTTTTTCAGGCATGGTTGTATAGGCGTCAACAAGGACGCCGTCAAAAGTTCGCTCGGCTGTTGTGTATCCCGCTGAAGATAAATCCCAGCTATGGGACCATATATCGAGTACATTACCTGTTTCCTCCTGACCCTGACCCTGGTGGATAATAGCCACGCCATCAACCACCCCGTCGCTGTTATTATCAAAACTGGCGAAATTGATCGAAGTCTGATTATTTGCGGCTGTGACTGCTGCAAATGCAAATTCACCCCATTTAGCGCCCGGTCCATAATAATCATGTGTGTTTGGAAGGGTTACCCATACGGTTACGGTAGTGTTTACCGTTAACTGTCCATAAGACACTTCAATGTAAAAGTCCTTAAAACTACCTGTTGAGTTGTAGTTCAACTGATTCATGTAATTATTGAAATTCGCCTGGGTGAATGTGGTTGTGGTATTGGAGAAATTTGCCAGAATCATAACCAGGTTTCGCGTTCCCGTTGTACCCTTTGGCGGTGTTGTTCAGAAATGAAACTTCGGAGGTAGTTCGTTTTCCCGGGTCGTTTGCCTTGATTCCTGAGAAAACCAAACGCCCGTAATTGTCGGTTTTGGCATATTCATAAGTTCCCAGCGAATTTGACATAATGGTAAAACCATCAGATGTTTCAGCCCAATGGATAAATTCATCCCCTTTGAGATAAATTGTTAACCTGGTTCCGTCGGGTTGTGTAAACTGAATTGGTGAAGGATTTGCAGTAACTGAATATGCATTGCCATGCATAACCAGAAGTTGCGCAATTACAATCAAAACCATGAAACAGAGTAAAATCGCTTTTTTCATACAACTGGGGGTTTTAAAATCCACCGCAACGACGGCAGACGGTAAATAATAAAGATTAAATTTACGACATTTAGCGGTTAAAAAGCAAAAAAACTATCCTTTTTATTTTCGATAGTTTTTTCAATAACCCATTTAACTTGTAAAATTAAAGGTAATTTTAATATAAACAAATTTCCGGCGAATTAATTTACAATCATGAGCCTGCTTCGAAAAGTGGTTCTAATAAATGAAGTTTGGCTAAAGCCAGGTATATCAGCAACTTGAATTGCCACAACCTAAAGATCGTGGCAATTGATGATTAGTTTCTTAATTAGCTTTAGTCAAAAAATGTTAATTGTTCAGAGTGGAATCAATCAAGAACGATTGTAGTTAAATTTAACAGTAGATTAATTCAGCCTGATTATTCTGAAACTAACGGTTTCCCATCCATTGTAAACCCTGACGATATAAACTCCGTTTGGATAATTGGCGAGACTCAGCGGTGTTTTTTCGTTGGAGTTGAATACTGTTGAGATGATTTTTTCTCCATGAATATCGAAAACCTCTTCCTTCATGTCGACAAAAGGATGACCTGCCAATGTTTCGATTGTAACAACTCCTGTAGTTGGGTTTGGATAAATCCGGCAAAATCCTTTTCCATTGGAAATCGCCGCAGGACTGAATAAAGTTCCGGTTTCTACTGGTTGATTATTCTGGGGCAAACAATATGTACCCGAAGAGGAAATATAACCATGCATGAAACCGCCTTCCATGATTAGAGCGCCTGGTAAAAACTGTATAGTCTGCCCGGCAATCATGGTTGCCTGCCCTCCCGGCTGAATTTCAAAAACTGTTCCGTTTCCGGCTACCATAATGGTTTGCAAGGCGTCGTAACATACAGTTTGTCCGCTAACGATGGTTTCATTCTGAACTTCACGGTTGAGCGGCACACTTTCAACAATCATAGTAATTGCATTGGAATTGGCAGGATTTCCGGTTGAGCAGAGTAAATTGGATGTGAGGGTGCATGAAAATAGATCGTTGTTTGCCGGGATATATGCAAATGCGCTGCTGGTAGCGCCTGTTACAGTTGCGCCATTAACAAGCCATTGAAATGCCGGCGCGGTACCGCCATTGACAGCAATAGCGGCAAAATTCACCGTTGTTCCGCTGAAAACCGGGTTTGCATCAGCAGTGATGGCTACGCTTACCGGTAAAAGGGTAGAACAGGACGATGAAACCTGAACATCGTCAATGCAAACTCCTCTTCCATATTTCGCATTACCTTCAAAAGCAATGTAATAAGTAGCAGTTGATCCGGGTAAACTGATGGTTTCCTGAGTCCAGCTTGCAATGCTCGCGGTATATGTAGTCAGCAATATCCATGCTCCATCAATAGAGGTTTTATAATAAACTGCCAATTGGTCCTGGCGGGAATTCCAAACGGCTTGCGTATGCCAGAATTTTAGCTGCGGACTGGGTACCGAAGTCAATTCCAGCATAGGGGTAATCAACCGGGTTTTATTAACGGCGGTTGTTACATCCTTCAGGCAGGCGTTATAGGTTCCGCTATGGGCGGTTGATGGGCTGGTTCCGCCGTTTCCGGTAATGAAAGTCCAGTTCACGCCTGAACTGCTCACCTGCTCCTGCGTCCAGCAGGAAGGGATAGCGCCTCCGTTTTCAAAACCTTCGTTCCACGGGAAGGAGACGACGGCTCCGCAGGCAGTGGTAAAGGGAATATCGGCTCCGTAAACAGTCCCGGTTGCATTTGTTGCATAAGCTCTTACATGGTATGTGGTATTTGGCGACAAACCTGTGATCTGGCTTGTGAATGTTCCAACGCCCGCTCCGTTTGCCGTGTGGTTCCCCGTTATAACCGGGTTTGCGGAAACGCTCCAGCATACGCCACGCGCTGTGATTGCCAACCCGGCGTCACAAACTACCGTTCCACCCGAAATGGCAGTCGTTCCTGTTATTGAAGTTATAGCCGCTGTGGTTACGCTCGCGCCGGGAATAAGTTGTATATTAAGATTCACCGTTGCATGGTCGTTCACAACTACTCCGGGAATTGTTTGTGTCTGGTAGCATGGCGCTGAGAACTCGAAGGTATAGGTTCCGGCTTTTAATGGACGGTGGTAGTCCCCCGCATTGGCGGAAGAATAAACTTCCGATCCGGTAAAGTCATGTCCGATAATAAAAACCTTCGCCGCCACCGGGCTGCCGGTAACCTGATTGGTAATAACGCCGTGCGCCCCGTATCGCGCCTCCTTCATCCACAGGATAAACGACCGCCAATTGTAATCCCAATGGGCAATCAACTGGCTGGTTGGGAGCAGTTTTGTGTAGGATATTTCAATAGTGATTTCCCGGCAATGGTGGTAGTAATTCATGTAATCCTGCCTGCCGCCGTTAACTTCATACCAGGCATAACCGTTTGTCACCCCGTTATTCAAATCAACCATGTAACCGGCTGGAGCGTGCAGATGAACTGTATCAGCGTATTCGCGGCTGATATATTGAAACCAGTTATCGTCGGCATGAAGAGTCGCCCATGTATCCCAGGGATAATTTACAACTTCGGAGCCTCCGTGGAAATTACATGCGGCAACAAAATGGCGCTGAGTTGCAAAATCCATAAAAGCCACTGTTTCGGGTTGCCACGAATTACCATCGGGATGTTGCCCAACCTTTGGATCAGGATAATTCCGGTTAAGGTCAATGCCGTTAATATTGTACCGCCGGGCGCCATTTACCGTACTGTTGCCGCCGTAATATGTGCCGTCGGGGTTGGCGAGTGGGCAAACGAAGATCTCCATGTTATCTATCAGGTCGGTTACTTCGGGATTTGTTTCATAGCCTGAAAGCAAATAATCAATAAGATGCAGCATAAGGACATAACCGGTGGTTTCATCGCCATGCATGGATGAGGAATAGAAAAATTCAGGTTCGGTTTCATCAGTCGCAACATTGTCGGAGATTTTCAAAACAAGCAGCCTCCTACCGCTCGCTAATGTGGCAATCGTGTCGAGATGACAGATATTTGGATAATTTGTTTGAAACTGCGCCATCAGGCTTTCATAATTCGTGTAGGTCGGGTAAAAATTCCATGTAGTCAAAGGACTTAACACTGTGTGATCGGTCATTTCAACTTCGGAATTCAAGCCGGGAGTCGGCAGCAGGGTAATGTCGTATCCTAGTTTCAGGAATTTCAAATATTGTTCGATATTGGCATAAGCCCACACCTTTTTGTCCTTCACATTATCAATGGAAATCAGGTTGGTCAACGTGTTGATCTCCTGGGGCGATTTTACCTCGAATGAGAAAAAGACTTCATTCCGTTTTTTCAGAATTTCAGGAATATCCTGACCGCGCATTATCAAACCGGTAAAAATGGCGGCAATAAGAAGTAGTGTGATTCTTAGTTTCATGTTGAAGTCAAATTTTGGCTAAAGCCGTTAAAGGACGCGCCTGAAACAAAAAGATAGTGACAATTGAGGAACAATTATTTATTCGCAAATAAAAAGGTATATTTATTCATAATGAAACCTACACTTAACAATATGGATTTCATTGTCTTTCACACGATAAATCAACCTATGCTCACTGTCAATTTTCCGCGACCAGTATCCCTTATATTTATATTTCAGTGGTTCAGGTTTTCCAATGCCGGAAAACTGATTGCGTGAAATGTCTTTCAACAAATCATTTATTTTAGACATGATTTTTTGATCATTTTTTTGCCAGTACAAATAGTCCTCCCATGACTCTTCAACAAATATACAGTTCATGGTTCAATTAATTCTTTTTGAAACGATTTACCAGCGTTAAATTTCTCAATCGCGCTGTTTAATCTTTGCTCATTGGCTTTGGATGATAATTCATGTTGAGTAGCGCATAATGAATTGTACTCGTCTAATGACATAATTACAACCCCGGTGTCTTTACCTCTGTTGATTATCAAAGTTTCAAAGTTCTCTGTAACACGATCCAGATAGCGTTTTATGTCTTTTCTAAAATCTGAGATATTTGCTGTCAGCATTCGATTTTTCCTCTTTTATTAATTGTACTGTTTTGCGTACAAATATATGTACATATATTTATTTTTGCAAAATTAGAATCCAGATTTTCAAAAATGAGTATCAGGTTTTGAAATTTGAGACTTGGAATTTGAGTCCCCCGGAAAAGTCATTTTTTTGGCACATTGCCATAATCACTCTATTGTTCCAACCATTAAACCCCATCCCCCCGGCACCCTTCCCCAAAAAGGGAAGGGGGAGGCTGATTCTAATATGCCTTATATCTGTTAATCATGGTATTATGCCGATTAGAACACAACTCCCCTCCCTTTTTGGGGAGGGGTTGGGGGTGGGGTGCAAGGAAGAGATTATTGTTTCACAATTCTCGACGTACCACTCATGCTTTGCGAAGTCACCCTCACAACGTACAACCCTGAAGGTTTTCCGGCAAGCGAGAATTGATGTGTCATCTCATCAGTCATCTCTGTGGAAATAATTCTTTCGCCTTTCATGCTGTAAATTTCAACCATAGTTTTTTCCGAAGGAACATATCCGTCAAGCGCCACTGTAAATTCGCCGGTAGTCGGGTTTGGATAAACGCGGAAGAACCTCTTTTCCGGCGTCGCCGCCTTTTCTTTATTTTCGGTAACAATTGATGATTTTACCGGTGGCATACAATAGGGACCGTTGGGCGCGATATAGCCATGAAGCATACCTCCCGGTAAAACAACGGAGCCGGGATGAAAGATGATATTCTGACCGGCAATTAAGGTTGCGGCGCCTCCGTTCTGAACCGTAAAGGTAGTTTGGTTTCCGGCAACCACGATGGTTTGTGTAGCATTAAAACACTGTAAACCGGTAACTGTGATATTGTTAAGATTCAGGATAACCGGAACTGTCGTCACGGTCATCGTTACCGTATTTGAGGTGGCTGGATTTCCGGAAACACATGTTGCGCTGGATGTAAGAATACAGAGAACAACATCGCCGTTTACAGGTATATATGTATAAGAATTACTATTGGTTCCTGCATTAACGCCATTAACTTTCCATTGATAAACCGGCGATGTTCCTCCGTTGACAGGAGAAGCGGTAAAAATTACAGGCGTTCCTTCATCAACCGGGTTGGACGATGGTGTGATGGAAACGCTTACCGGTAGAGTTGCGATGCAGGCGCCGGTAACCAGAATGTTGTCAATACCCCAGTACCATCCATAAGTACCTGTATAGTTCCATTTGAATTTCACCTGCGACTGACCAGAAAGCGCGGCGAGCGTTTGGTTGAAAATAGCAGGATTGGTTGCAGATGTGGTGACAAACTGTTGGATCTGAGTCCAGGTTGAACCGTTATTGATGCTGTAAGATAATGTACCCGACGAACCCTGATAACTTTGAAAGTAATGGTCGAACTGTAGTGTAATACCGGTATATGCTGATAAGTCGAGCGATGGTGAGATCAGATCGGCATTTTGAGAGTTCCCGCTACCGTAAGTATCGCTGTCGAGATAGGCATAATTTCCTGTTAATGCCGGATTCGGGCTCTGCCCGGTGATCACTCCAAATTGCCAAATCTGTCCGTTGCCCTGATGATCAATCTGATACCAGCAGTTGGGAATAGTTGTTCCATTGAAATTCTCAGCAAACGGCAAAGCGTTAAAGGTACAGTTGGTGACATGAATGTAATTTGTTTTAATTTCCGAATCCGAACCATAAGCGTTAGTTGCAGTTAAAGAAACGGAATAAAATCCAAGCGATGAAAACTGCACCTGTGGATTCTGGGATGAGGCGTTTGTTCCGCCAACAAAAGTAACGTTTGACGGATTAAATGACCATGCCCATGAAGATGGAAAATTTGACGACAAATCGGAAAATGTAACAGTTTGGGCAACCACCGGATTGCTTTGAGAAGCCGAAAAATCAGCCACCGGAGGCTCTGTAGTACTAAAGCAACTGATAACAGCCGACCATCCGTAGTTGGTCACGCTCACATCGGAAGTAAAATTAAAGGTAATCGCTCCGGCAGCGTTTGATGCGGTAACAACGCCCGGTCCGTTAAATCCATTGTAAGTTCCGATCAAAGGGGCGGCGGTATTTACGCCGTCGTATATTCGTAAATAATCATATCCTGATTCTGTACTGAACGAATTGAATGTAAACCGCACCATTGATCCGGGGGTTGAGGGATAAAATGTTTCAGTTAAGTTTTCATTATTCGAATAGTTTGCTGATGAACCGCCCGAATCATAAAAATCGCCCGTACATGTTGTCACAGTTCCATTAGTCATGTTGAATACCGGAAGCCCGACAGTAATATAACCTGTTTTTGTTTTTGTATCTGTCCCGCCTGGTTTTGTTACGGTGAGCGTAACATCAAAGGTTCCGAGAGTACTGTATAAAATGGCAGGCGGAGTTTGCCCATTGAATGACGAGGGTGTTCCACCGGGGAATGACCATGCCCAGGTTGAAGGGGAACAGGAGGAATTGTCGGTGAAGGTCACTGAATTTCCTATAACCAATGAAGTTGGCGCGCCTGTGAAACCGGCTATCACATTCTTTACCGTGATATACCCGGTTTTGGTTTCCGTGTCGGTTGTAATTCCGTCGGAAACAGTGAGCGAAACATCATAGGTTCCAGGCGAGTTATAAATAATTACCGGCGGAGTTTTACCGACAAAAGCCGACGGCGTCCCTCCGGGAAAGCTCCAGGTCCATGATGTTGGCGGACCAGAGGATCCATCTGTGAATGTTACGCCCGTACTTGTGCAAATTGTAGTATTATTTGCCGCAAACCCGGCATTCAGTCCCAATTCAAAGGGCGATACATAAGTCATATACAAACCGCCCCTGTTGTCTGTCCAGCATGGATAAACTTTTCCTCCTTGTGAAGTAATGCCAAGGTAATCGCCCATGTATCCTCCGGCGAGACCCGGAATTGCAGCAGGCGTAAACGACACATCGCTCACCTGGAAGTCGGTCCAGCTTGTGCCTGCATCTGTTGAATAGGCTGCAAAAACCTCACACTGAACGCTGGTAACATTTCTGTCGTCATAAAAAACCACATTTAAATACCCGGTTTCCGGATCGCAGCTTATCCATGGAAAATAGGCTTCCTTGTCGGCAACATTAGGTCCCTGATTTACCCGAACCGGCGTTGACCAGGTGGTTCCTCCATTGGTTGATCGTATAATATAAACGCTTTTGTTTGTTCCTGAATTTACGCCTGGAACGCCAATATTTGTCCATACTATATAAATGTTTCCATTATTTGGTCCGCCGCTAATATCCACTGCCATTACGGGGAATGAATTTACCCTGTGGTCTTTGTTTACGGCTGTTGTTCTTATCCCCTTGATGTTGGAAATGATTCTTGCCGCCGGCGCATAGCTTACGCCGCCATTTGTTGATTTGGCAAACCCGATTGCGGTTTCATCTGAAGGCCAACTGTCATAAACCGCCCAGGCAGCATAAACTTCGCCGTTTGGTCCTGTCTGAATATTTACCCCCTGATTATGACTTCCCGCATTAATGGCAGAACTGATATTTAACGATGCGCCCCAGGCAACGCCATCGTTAACCGACCGTGCGATCTTTATTTGAGCATCATCAGCGCCGCCAAAATCTGTCCATGCTACATAAATATTTCCTTCATACGGGCTGGTACTTTTGTTGTCTATCCACATGTGGTTTTTATCAGCCATATCTCCCGGATTCGCCGCAACTGTTGCCGCTGTCCACGCTGTTCCATTATCAGAATAAGCAATTCCCTGTCCCCCTGGATCATCAATAAAGTTTACATATTGCCGCCCATTCAAACCGATAGCAGTGGTGGGGTCGCCGCTGTTTGACCCGCCCGCTCCGGAAGGACTTCCTACCCAGCCAATCCCGGCATTGGGCGACTGAAAATAGTTGGCGCCGTATAGCGTTCCAACCGAACTTCCGGTCCAGGAGGTTGAATTGTTAGAGTTAAGAATGTAATCGGCATTGTTCGGATCAATGAAAACTGAGTTTTCGCTTTCTGTAACATCGGTAAGGTTTGTAACCGGAACATCTGGCGAATTGGTGGTTCTCACTCCGCGCGCTTTGATGCCGCTTCCCTTAAAAATGGCTGGCGCCAAAGTCTTAAACGGGTTATAGGGTGTAAGCCCCTTTTCAGCCATTTTCATCCAGTAACGCATATTGTCCACACGAGTATCTACCCGGTCATTAATGCTTTGTTTTGATGGTTCATTGTTCGTTTTCTGCGGAAATGCAACTGAGAAATTCAGAAGAAATGCAGTTAAAAATAATAAATTCAGAAGGTTTTTCATAAAGATTGGGATTAGGTTTGAAATTATTGAATATAAGCAATTTGAATTGCCACTACCTTTTGTCCATTGGAATTTCAGCAATTTGAATTGCCACTACCTTTTAGCCAATGGAATTTCAGCAATTTGAATTGCCACTACCTTCAGGTAGTGGTTGGTTTTGTTTTTTTTAACACATTATTTTTGCATTATAATCCTTGTGGTTCCGGAAATACTTTCGCTGATAACCCTGATCAAATAAATTCCTGCCGGTTTGCCGGACAAGGAAAATTGATGTTTTCTTTCAACTGCCATTCCTTCCGACAATATCTTTCCTCCCTTCATATCATAAACTTCTACCGTGTATTTTTCAGTGGCGCCCGATGGGTTTAATTCAACCATAAAAGCCCCGGTTGTCGGATTTGGATAGATTTTGAAAAACTGTTGATCTATATTCTGCTGAGCTTCATCTTTTCCGGTAACTACGGCGCCAACCGGCGGATTTACGCACCAGGGCCCATTCTCTGCTATGTAACCGTACATGTATCCGCCCGGCTCAACAAAAACGCCGGGATAAAAAAGGATATTCATACCGGCAATCAAAGTGGCGCTTCCTCCGGCTACAACGGTAAAAGTAGTTTGGTTTCCTGCAACCGCGATTGTCTGGGTAGCGTCAAAACACTGATTATCTGTAACCGTAATGTTGTTAAGATTCCTGATAACAGGAACGGGAATTACGATCATTGTAATTGCATTTGAAGTGGCTGGATTTCCTGAAACACATACGGCGTTTGATGTTAAAATACAGATAACTACATCGCCATCTAAAGGAATATAGGTGTAGGAATTACTGTTTAATCCAAAATCAATGCCGTTGAGTTTCCACTGATAAACCGGAGATGATCCTTCGTTGACTGCCGAAGCTGTAAAGGTAACCGGAAGTCCTTTATCAATCGGATTAGCTGACGCCGCTATTGAAATGCTGACTGGGAGAACGGGATTCACCGCCATTGTGATGGAATTAGATATAGCCGGATTTCCGGTTGCGCACGTAGCGTTGGATGTCATTGTGCATTCAACCAAATCATTATTTGAAGGGATGAAACTGTATGTTGAACTATTTGCTCCCACCATCATTCCGTTCACCTTCCACTGGAAAACCGGGTTGGTTCCACCGTTGCCGGCTGTTGCTGTATATATCACTTCGGCGCCGGCGCAAATCTGGTTAGCCGACGCCTCTATTGAAACGCTAACCGGCAGCACAGGATTTACGACCATGAGGATGGAATTGGATATTGCAGGATTTCCGGTTGCGCACGTAGCGTTGGATGTCATTGTGCATGTAACCACATCATTGTTGGAAGGGATGAAACTGTATGTTGAACTATTTGCTCCCACCATCAATCCGTTCACCTTCCACTGGAAAAAAGGATTAGCTCCACCGTTGCCGGCTGTTGCTGTATATATCACTTCGGCGCCGGCGCAAATCTGGTTGGCTGAAGCCTCTATTGAAACGCTAACAGGCAGCAAAGGATTTACGACCATGTTGATGGGACTAGATGTTGCAGGATTTCCGCTTACGCACGTTTCGCTGGATGTCAGAATACAAGTTACTACATCATTGTTTGACGGAATGTAATTGAAGGTTGAACTATTTGATCCCACAATCAATCCGTTCACCTTCCACTGGTATTGAGGGTAAGCTCCACCGTTTAATTGGTAAGCCGTATAAGTAACGCTGGCGCCGGCGCAAATCTGGTTTGCCGACGGAATTACTAAAACGCTGACCGGTAGCACAGGGTTTACAACCATGATGATGGAATTGGATATTGCCGGATTTCCTGTTGCACAGGTTGCGCTGGATGTCATTGTGCAGGTAACTACATCATTGTTTGACGGAATGTAATTAAACATTGGACTATACGTTCCCACGTTCGATCCGTTCACCTTCCACTGGAAAACCGGGTTATTTCCACCGTTGGCGGGTGTTGCCGTAAAAGTAACGCTGGCGCCGGCGCAAATCTGGTTTGCCGAAGCCGTTATTGAAACGCTGACAGGCAACAAAGGATTTACGACCATGATGATGGTATTGGATACGGCCGGATTTCCGGTTACGCAGGTAGCGCCGGATGTCAGCGTACAAATCACTACATCATTGTTTGAAGGGATAAAACTATATGTTGAAATATTAGCTCCCACGTTCGCTCCGTTAACCTTCCACTGAAAAACAGGAGTGTTTCCTCCGTTGATGGGGATTGCCGTGAATGACACGACTGTACCGGCGCAAATCTGGTTTGCCGACGCAGTAATTGATACGCTTACAGGCAGCAATGGCTGTACGGTCATTGTCAATGTGTTGGTAGGCAGAGGACCTCCGCAGGAACCCGAAGCATTTTGCAATTGCTTGTAGTATGTTGTCGCCGTCAATGATCCCGGCTGGTAGTTCAGCATAGTTGCGCCGTTGATATTGCTAAAGGAGCTATTGTTCAATGAACTCTGCCACTGGTAGGTTGGCAAAGTCCCATTCAATGGCGCAATACCAGTCAAAAGAGTTGGGGTTGTATTTGCGCATAATGTCTGGTTTGCACTGATTGAACCAACCAGCAGCAATGGATTTACCAACATGGTTATGGTATTTGAAGTCGCCGGATTTCCTGTAGTACAAGCGGCATTAGATGTAAGCACACACTTAACCGCATCATTAGCTGCCGGGATGTAACTGTAAGTTGCGCTACTGGTTCCTGCATTAACGCCATTAACCTTCCACTGGTAAGCCGGGGCTGTTCCCCCGTTTGCCGGCGTTGCCGTGAAAGTTACGCTTGCGCCCTGGCAAACCGGGTTGGCGGAGGCGACAATAGAAATACTCACTGGAAACGAGGATGTGCAGGAACTTGAAACCTGAACATCATCAACACATACTCCATAGCCCCATTTTGCGTTTCCTTCAAAAGCAATATAATAATCACCCGAAGGGTTTGGCAAAACGATAGTCTCCTGCGTCCATGCAGTAATATTATTAGAGTAAGTCGTCAACTGTGTCCATGTTCCGCCAACGGAGGATTTGTAGAAAATGGTTAACAAATCCTGATCAGGGTTATAATAAGCCTGCGTATGCCAAAATTTTAGTTGCGGTGAAGCTACTACCGTCAGATTCAGTGGCGGCGTGATCAGCCGCGTCTTGTTGTCTGCCGATGTAACATCCTTCAGACATGCATTATACGTACCCGTATGGGCGGCGGCAGGATGACCGTTGCCACTACCGGTAATAAACGTCCAGTTAACGCCTGAACTGTTAACCTGCTCCTGTGTCCAGCAATTCGGGATAAGACCGGCATTTTCAAACCCTTCATTCCAGGGGAAAGTTGAAATAAGTCCGCAAAGAGTAGTAAATGTAAGATCCTCGCCATAATAGGTTCCGCTTGAATTTGTCGCATAAGCTCTTACATGATACAAAGTATTTGCCGACAAACCGGTGATAGAACTTGTGAACACGCCAATTCCTGAGCCATCGG
>JAPLDO010000139.1 GCA_026391715.1 Bacteroidota bacterium | reverse complement strand
ATCATAGCTGCTGTTTTTCCTTACTGGTATGAAAGTGCCTAATCAAATTAATTTTATTGAAAAAACGTATGTGTTATAATTGATAATTAATTTGTACTACAAAAAATTGATCCAATGAATATAACTATTTATACTGCAGCCGATTTTCCTAGCGGAGGCGCTGCCGAAAATTATATTCGACAAATGGCACTTGGATTATTGGAAAACGGGGTTAGAATTAATGTAATAAGAACAAGGGGAAGAATGTATTTCGGAGAAAATTATACCGGTGTGCCATGTTCAAATTTTCTATTTAGCAGAAGGCCTAAAAATGAATTATTGAAATTTTTCGAGATGAGTATAATTTCATTATTTATTCCTTTTTCTGTATTAATAAATAAAATTAAATTCAAAACGGATGTTATTATTCTTGATGGCGTTGATTACGCATATTATTCAATCCCTTTTGTATTTACAGCTTTGTTACTAAATGTTAAAACTATAAGGATACTTGGCGATTATTATGAAACAAAAACATTATCGCCAGTATGGTGGAAATTTCCAAAGGTCATCTTTTATAAATTACAATTCCAACTGATTGATCAACTTTTTAACGGAATAATCGTTTTTAGTGAATTCCTTAAAAAGGAGGCAGAAACGCATGGAGTTAAAGAAAATAATATTATTTTGATTCCTCATTTCATTGATGTTAAATGGTTTGCAATTGATAAGGCTAAACGAATAAGTACCAACGATAAGATAACTATTGGATATTGTGGTACAGCAAATGTAGCTAATGGAATTATTGATCTTATAGATGCTTTCAAAACAATTCACAAGAAATTTGAAAATTCTGAATTATTGATAATCGGACAACCCACAAAAGAAATATTATCTTCCATTAAGGAAACGATATCTTTCTCCCCTAAACTCTCGATATGTATTACCGGTCATATATCAAAGCAATTAGTTAAGGACAAATTAAATTCATGTGAAATTTTAGTAAATCCAAGAAGATCTGGCAGGTTTGCTGAAGCTGGGTTCCCAACAAAATTAGGTGAGTACTTTTCCGTAAAAAAGGCTGTAGTTTCCACCTTAACTGGAGACGTAAAAATGTACTTTATTGATAAAAATGAATTGGTTATCGCTGCACCGAATAATCCTGAGTCTTTAGCTCAAGGTATTACATATTTGATTAATAATCCTGAAGATGCTGAAAGAATCGCAAACAATGGATATCATTGGGCCGTAGAGAATTTAGATTATATTAGTAATTCGAAGAAATTATTAAATTTTCTTGTAAGAATCATAAATTGAAATCATTAATGTTCAAAATAGTAAAGTTTGCCAATTGTGTTGAGTGCCGAGGTCTTTGGGAAACTTTTGAAAGCCATGCATATTGTACTGGTTTTCAAAGTTATGCCTGGATAAGTAATTGGCAAAAAACTATTGGTAATTCCATTTGCGCAAAACTCCAAATTATCATAGTGTACAATGTAGATGGAGAGATTGTTATGATTCTTCCCTTCATGATTACTCAAAAAAATAAAATTAAAATATTATCATGGACTTTCGGTGACTTTTCGAATGGTCTATTTCATGAGAATTTCTACTCTGTTTTTTCAAAGCATACATTTACAAAAGTTTGGAAAAATATTTTGCAAATTGTCGAACACTTTGACTTATTATATTTTGCCAACCAACCAGAGTTAATCCATGGGTTTCGCAATCCTTTTGTCAGTTATTTGGATTCTTATTTGTCGTATTCACCAAACTATTATATTAAGTTAGAAGGCACATTTTTAGACTTTGAGAAAACACTTCGTAAAAAATTAGTTCAGGATTCCGGTCGTCAATTAAGACGTTTAACGGAGTTGGGGGATGTAAAATTTGTGTTTCTATCAGATCTGAATATTAATAGTCAGTTAGTTGAAACATTAATTAAAATGAAATCTGCTAGATATGATTCAACAGGTGCAAATAATATATTCAAAATGGATCATTTTAAAAAATTTTACCTCGACTTCGAGATTAACTGTAATTCAATAATAAAAACACATATTTCTGCATTAGTTTTAAATGATCAAGTCCTTGCTGTACATTGGGGAATAATAAAAGAAGATGTTTTCTATTATATTATGCCCGCCAATGATTGGGGTATATTTGTGAAACTTTCACCCGGGCGTATTCTATTATTAAAACTGATAGATTGGTGTTTTCAGAACAAGATAAAAATATTTGATTTTACAGTTGGTGGAGAAAGTTATAAATTGGATTGGGCAAACAATCAAAATAATATGTTTAATTATTTATATGCAAACAATATTGTAGGTTTCATTGCAAAAATTATTTATCAATTTCATACTTATAGAAAGAAAAAAAAAACAATTAAAAATAGTTAAATGGCAATCAATAATAATGTTTTATTTGCACTTATCAGATATTCGGGGTTAACATTTATTATTAGGAAATTAATACAAAGAAATAAAATATCAATAGTGATGTTTCATAAAATAGAAAAGAAAGATGCTGACAAATCATTTTTCCTACTTTCAAAATATTATAATTTTATTAGTCTCAATGAATTTTTAATTGCCGTAGAAAAAAAAAGCGAAAAATTATTACCGCCATATTCATTGATTGTAACATTTGACGATGGACATGCAAGTAATTTTGAATTATTACCATTGTTTATTAAACATAGGATTAAACCTACAATTTTTTTATGTTCTGGAATAGTAAATACTTTTCGACATTATTGGTTTAGTTGTACAGAGTCTAATTTGTCAATTAAATATTTAAATTCCCTATCAAACGAAAATAAATTGAAAGAACTTTCAATTTTCGGCTTTTATCCTAAGAAAGTGTATGAATTCCCCCAGGCGTTAGCAAAGGCCCAAATTTGTGAAATGAAGGAATTTGTTGATTTTCAATCTCACACAATTTTTCACCCAAGTTTACCAAATTGTACAGATGCGGAAGCCCAACAGGAAATAACAAAATCAAAAACAATGTTAGAAAATGATTTTCAACTGAAAATAACTTCATTTGCTTATCCTAATGGTGATTTTTCGGAAAGAGAGGTGGAAATGTGTAAAAATGCCGGATATAAATGTGCAATTACAGTTGATCCTGGATACAATTCAATTTATTCGGATATGTTTAAACTGAAGCGATTTAGTGTTAACGATTCTTGTAAGGTTAACGAATTGCTTGTAAAAGCTAGTGGATTATGGGCATTTTTAAAAATGTTGTTTCCAAATTGAATAATAGGACCTTATAAATATGAGTAATTTTAAAACTTATAATGGTAAAAAAGTGGTAAGCCGTTACCTAATAGATAATGAACTACAGAAACCTGAACAAAAGATTATAAAAATCTTGGGCGATCAATTATCTGATATTAAAATGTTAGTTATTGGAGTAGGTGGTGGTCGTACTTCTTTTCATTTTGCAGAACATGTTAAAGAATATGTGGGTATTGATTATGCAGAAAACAAGATCAAAGGATGTCAAAGGAAATTCGATTTTCAAAAATCAACAATTACATTTCAGGTAATGGATGTTAGAAATATGACTTCCTTGAATAGTAACTATTTTGATTTTATACTTTTTAGTTTTAATGGGCTTGACTACATTTCACATCAAGATAGAATACTTGCATTAAATGAAATTAAAAGAGTTGGTAAAAGCAGTGCCAAATTTCTGTTTTCTTCCCACAATATCTATTCTATTCCATCACTTTATAAATTATCATTTTCTGCTAATCCTTGCAAACTTTTAAATAGAATTCGAAAACTGCTAACTGTAGTTTTTATTAATGGGAGTTTGGAAAAGTATAAAAAAACTCCTTATGCTGTTATCAATGACGGTGCTCATTCTTTCAAGCTAAAAACCTACTATATTTCTCCAAAAGAACAACTAAATCAGTTAAAATCAGTAGGCTTTCATTCAATTGAAACCTATTCAATAATGAATGGTGAAGAAATAAGTCTTGAAGATATTAATAATATTGAAGATCCGTGGATTTATTATTTGTGTAAAATTATGTAATGAAAGTTCTCTTTGTAATTAGTGGAAATGGCAACAAAATAGCACCTTTTGTAGAACTGCAAAAGCGGAATCTAGAGGAATTGGGCGTTGAGGTCGAATATTTTTTAATTAATAAGCATGGTTTTTGGGGGTATTTTAGTTTATTGGCTAGATATTTTAAAACAGTTAGAAAAAATAAGCCTGACATAATTCATGCACATTATGGCATTTCAGGCTTATTTGCACTAACTCAAATATGTAAACCAGTAATTATATCATATATAGGTAGTGATATTCTTGGAACTATAATTAAGAATATTTCTTACTTCACAATGCTATTTTCAAAATCTTCTATTTTTGTAAGTCAGTCCTTGCTTGATAATATGCCGTTTAAATTGAAATATTTCGTAAAAATTGAATATGGTATTGATTTGAATAGTTTCTACCCGATTGATAAAACGATTTCACGAATTAAATTGGGTTTAGATGTGAATAAACAATTTTGTTTATTCCCTTCTTTGAAAACACGCCCTGAAAAGAACTTTGAATTAGCTAATAAAGCAATAAATAAAGTTGGCGGTATTGAGATTATCGAAATAGGCGGAACACTTCCGTTAGAACAATTAAATCTCATCTTTAATGCTTGTGACTTCATGTTACTGACTTCTTTACATGAAGGAGGTCCCCAAGTTGTTTTTGAGGCAATGGCTACTAATTTGCCCATAATTAGTACAGATGTTGGTGTTGTTCGAATGTCATTAGCTGGTTTGGAAGGGTGCTATATTTGCACCTATGAACTAGCAGATGTAATAACTAAAATAGAGACAGTTCTACTGTTTAATGGAAGAACTAATGGTCGTGACAGAATAATGGACTTAAAATTAAATTCGAAACTAAAGGCTAATGAAATTAAATCACTTTATGCAAACATTATTCAACTTAATGGGGCATCAAATATGAAAATGAAAAGATGACAAATATTTTCCTTAAAGTAGCTCAAAATCAATTAGGTAGTGCCAATCTTGAAGCTCAAACTACAGGAAAGTTACTGAATTCATTTTTTGGTAAGATCATTCAATGGGTGGCCATGACCCGTTTTCCTGTCGGCTCCAAAATGCGTTGCCATCTGGAACGATGGCGGGGGGTGAAAATAGGTAAACGGGTTTTCATTAGTGGTGGGAATATTTTAGACAGAACCAGGCCGGATTTAATTTCTATTGAGGATGACGTTTCTCTGGCTGGAAACGTAATCATATTAACACACTCAAGCCCTACAGCACCACTAAGAGAAATTCTAGGAGCAAGTTTAAGCGTTGTCTATCCCGTCCATATCAAACGTGGTGCTAGGATTGCAGTAAATGTTGTAATACTACCCGGAGTAACAATTGGTGAATGTTGCATAATATCTTCAGGTTCTGTAGTAAAAAACGATATTCCAGGGTACACCATTGCATCAGGATCTCCTGCAAAAGTGACCCATAAATTACCATTCCAACCAGCTTCAACATGACCTATTTGATCAGTCTCGGGCATCCCTCTCAATTTCATCTTTTTAAAAACATCATTTCAGCGTTATTACGTAAAAACCTTGAAGTTATTGTGCTTATCACTGAAAAGGACATCTTAAAAAAACTCGTTGAATCCAGTGACATTAAATATTATGCAATTTTGCCAAGTAGCCGACGAAAATCAAAATTGCATTTAGCCTTCCTTTTAATACGCAGATTCCTAAAGTTACTGTTCATTATATTTAAAACGAAACCTGGAATATTGCTTGGGTCTGAAACCTTGTTGCCCATTTGCGGCCGGATATTTGGCATCCCTTCCATTGTTTTCACTGAAGATGATTCGTCGATTATTCCAAATTTTGCAAGAATTGCTTTTCCCTATGCAGATTGCATTTTATCTCCTACCTCATGTAACGTTGGTAAATGGGATTATAAAAAAATAGCCTATAATGGTTTTCAGAAATTGGCCTACCTTCATCCGAATAATTTCGTAGCAAATAAATCGGGGATTGAAAATTTTTTATTAAAACCTTTCTATATATTGAGGTTTTCAGATTTAAAAGCTTATCATGATAAACAGAAAAATGGTATAAATTATACAGTGGCTAAAAGACTTATCTCCGAATTATCGAAACATGGGAACGTTTATATTTCATCTGAAAGGAAACTGGAAGCAGAATTTGAACCTTACCGGATCAACATTAACCTGACCCAGATGCACTCACTATTGAGTTTTGCGGAGTTATACGTAGGCGACAGTCAATCGATGGCGGTTGAGTCTGCTATTCTGGGGATACCAGGTATAAGGTTTAATGATTTTGTCGGAAAAATTGGTGTTCTGGATGAATTAGAAAAAAAATATCATCTAACAACAGGAATTAATAGCAGTGATCACGATTTGCTTTTTAAAAAAGTTGATGAAATAATTACGGATGTGAATAGTAAAAGGCTCTATAAAGAAAGATGTAACCGAATGGTCGGTGAAAAAATTGATGTCTTAAAATTCATGTTATGGTTTATTGAAAATTGGCCTGATAGTTATCGGGTTATGAAAAATAATCCTGATTATCAATATAATTTCAAATAGTACTTCCTGAAAGTATGGCTAATGGGATATTTTGATTTTCACGTTAACAATTAGGGATAAACTTGTACAAAACATTAAATGAGGGATTTTACTTTTGAAATGTATTTAAAATTAATCAGGCAGATAAGTGCAACAGGATATCAATTTCAAACATTTGAAGAATTTCTTCTGAAGCCTGAGCACCGGGTGGTCATTTTACGGCACGATTGCGATATCTGGCCGGGTAATGATTTGAAAATGGCTGGAATTGAACATGATCTGAACATTAAAGCAAGTTATTTCTTTAGGATTCCGCACACATTTAAGATTAATATTATCGAAAAGATACGTGATCTGGGACATGAAATCGGTTATCACTATGAGAATCTTGCAGATACAAATGGTGATTATGTTAAAGCGATTGAATCCTTCCGTAAAAACTTGTCGATATTGAGAGAAATTTATCCGGTAAAAACCGTAGCCATGCACGGCCGGCCACTTTCTATTTTCGATAGCCGCTTATTATGGAAAAAGTATAAGCTTGAAGATTTTGGATTGATCGGTGAGCCTTATTTAAATGTTGATTACAGCAAGGTGTGTTATTTGACTGATACAGGTAGCAGATGGGATGGAAATAATGTGAGTATTAGGGATACTGTGATATCAAAGTTTAATTATTCAATTAGAACTACAAATCAACTGATAGAGCATTTTAAAGGCGATAAACTTCCAGAGCAAATTCTGATGAATACTCATGCCGCCCGATGGAATAATAATTTTAGTATTTGGTGCTACAGATTTCTATTGCAAAAATTTAAAAATACAGCCAAATTCGTCTTGAAACAAATTCAAAATTAATCTATATTTATCATTTGGGAGCTAAAGAAAAATATTGCTTGCTTACAAACGATGTAGAAACTACATCGATTTTAAATCACAGACTCAGCGATAAAACAGGGGAGTACGTATTGAAACAAGGCATGCCACGATTACTTGATTTATACGCAAAATATAATGTTAGAGCAACCTTCTTTTTCACTGGACACATAGCAAAGCTTTACCCGGAGATTGTTAGGCTTGTGCAGCCATACAAACATGAGATCGGGTCGCACGGATTAACGCATGAAGTCAGCCATGCATTTGATGTTTTACCTTTAAAGACACAGATTGAACACTTAAAAAAATCGAAAGCGATTCTTGAAGATATTTGTGGCGAGAAGGTGATTTCCTTTCGTGCTCCGGCAGCAAGGGTAAACAACAATATTGTTTCAGCCCTTGTTGAATCAGGTTTTCTTATTGATAGTTCTGTTGCCTCTCAACGTTTGGATATGTTTTTATCATTTGGCAGTTTGAAAAAACTTAATTGGCTAACAACACCTCGTAAACCATATTTCTGTCATTCTGAAAATGTTTTTCGGAGAGGCGATTCTTCCATTCTTGAAATTCCGATATCAGCCTTTGGGTTTCCGTATATTGGCACTTTTATGCGAATAGCGCCAACATTAAATAGATTAACCCGCAATCTACTTTATTTAGAGACTATGGTCACAGGTCGTCATTTTAATTTTTTAACACATCCAAATGAATTTATTGATGAGGAAAAAGAGGCCGGCCCAATAAAAATGCGTGGATCTAACTTCATGTCATCCTTCTTAGGCGACGTGATCAGACATAAATTAAAAGTAAAAAATCTGGGGAATGTAGCAATTCCACTTTTAGAACGTGAGTTGCAGTTTTTTAAAGATAAGAGTTTTGATTTTGTAACTTGTCAGGATGTCTATCTACGAAAAATACAGGTTTGTAGCCAACATAATTTATAAGACAAGTAAAGAAAAAAAAGGTGAGCATCAGAGAATTCACAGAAATACCTTATTATGAATTTGCTGGAACGATTTCGGATAACATTTGTAAATCCAGTGCAAAAAGAGGTATTGGCGCAACAAAGTTTGTTGTAAAAAAAATATTTAATGTAATTTTTTCATTATTGGCCTATAATTGTCCAGTAAACTCCTGGCGGGTGAAATTTCATAAATGGCGTGGGGTAAACATTGAAGCCAACGTTTTTATAGGTTTGCGGGTAACTCTTGATCATTCGTTCCCTCAATATATCTACATTAATGCAGAAGGTTCGTGGATTGGAGTTGGGGCAATGATTCTGCCGGGGGTCACAATTGGAGAATATGCTGTAGTATCAGCAGGAAGTGTTATAAGTAAAGATGTTGATGATCAAAAAATCGTTGCGGGGAACCCAGCTAAGGAAATTGGTATGGTGAAATTATAAAAACTAAAAAAAGTATTGCATGGGATGTAAAATAGTAAAAACAGCAACGTATCTTCCGGAAAAGGTTTTAACCAACAATGATCTAGCAATTGAGTTTAACCGTTGGGAACCGGAGAAAATTGAAGCCAAACTTGGTATTAGAGAACGACATATTACAGCCAAACATGAAACAGCCGGCGATTTGGCCTTTAATGCGGCAGAAACCGTCTTGGATAATTACGACAAGGACCGAATTGACATGATCATATTTTGCACCCAAAGCCCCGATTACTTTTTACCTGCAACTGCTTGTATTCTGCAAAAAAAACTTGGTTTGCGAAATAATGTTGCAGCTTATGATTTCAATCAGGGTTGTTCAGGGTATATCTATGGGTTGGCAATGGCAAAAGCATTCATCAATTCCGGAATTGCAGAGAATGTGTTACTGCTTGTTGGTGAAACATATTCAAAACACATTCACCCTAAAGATCTTGCCAACCGGACAATTTTCGGAGATGGCGCTGCTGCAACAATCATTGAAAAGCAAAGCAGGGAGCAGATATATGAATTCATTTTGGGAACCGATGGTGCTGGTAAGAATAATCTGATTGTCCCAAATGGTTGCTTCAGGTCGGAATACGATGAAAATGCTATAGAAATAACAAATAATGCTGGCGATATTTATACGGATAATCATCTTTACATGAATGGTCCTGAGATTTTCAACTTCACGATTGAAGCGGTTCCATCAGTTGTAAATGACTGTCTTTTAAAAAATAATTTGACACTTGAGGAGATAGATTATGTGATTTTTCATCAGGCAAACAGCTATATGATTGAATATCTGCGAAAAAAAATAAAAATACCCAAAGAGAAATTCTATTCCAATATGCTGTTAACAGGGAATACTGTTTCTGCAACAATTCCTATTGCCCTGGATGATTGCTTAAACCATAATATTGTGAAGCTGGGAGATAAGGTTTTGCTTTGCGGTTTTGGCGTTGGTTATTCTTGGGGTGCGGTGATCATTGAAGTCTAATTTAAATAATATCGAAAATGAAAAAGAATGCATTTATCAAACAGCTTGCTGAATTTTGCGAGTTTAGCGAAACGGATTTTTCGTTTGACACAAAACTAAAGTCCATTGATGGATATGATTCCATGGCCATCATGTCCATGATTGCATTTGTGGATGAAAATTTCAGTATTAAAATCACGGCAACACAGATAAACGCCTTATCTGATTTTAATTCCCTGATGAATCTCCTTGGAAAAGAAAAATTTGAAGATGATTGACCTGACAGGAAAAAATATTCTGATTACGGGAGCCTCCTCTGGCTTGGGGAGGGCAATATCGCAAACAGTTGCATCGCAAGGTGCAACCGTTTTTTTATCCGGACGAAATGAAACACGATTGAAAGAAACCCTTAACTCTTTATCCGGAGTCGGGCATTTTGTGTTTCCCGGAGATATTGCAAATTTTTCGATAATTGAGCAACTCACAAAATCAATCATCGAAAAAGGTATTAAAATGCATGGATTTGTTCACAGTGCTGGGATTGAAAAAACCCTGCCTTTTAAAAGTTCTTACCCAATAGTTTTTCAGGAAATTTTCAACACCAATGTTTTTGCTGGTTTCGAGTTTGCCCGCCTTCTTTCACAGAAAAATATTGCCAATACGGAAGGAGCCTCATTTGTTTTTATTAGTTCAGTGAAAGGAAAGTTGGGAGCACCTTTCAATGTTGCTTATTGTGCAAGTAAATCATCACTAATCGCAGGGTCGAAAGCCATTGCAATGGAACTGGCATCTAAAAAAATAAGAAGTAATTGTGTTTTACCTGGTATCGTTGAAACTGAAATGGTTCAAGGGTTGTTTACTTCTATACCCATCGAGGTTAAAGAAAATATTATCAAAGAACATCCGCTGGGCTTGGGGAAACCAGAAGATGTTGCAGCATTGGTTGCATTCCTGCTTTCTGACGAAGCAAGGTGGATCACTGGCGCAGAATATATCATTGATGGAGGGTATTCAATTCATTAGCCATGTATCTGACCGTAGGTGTTTTAAACAATATTCATAATGACTTGCTATTTTATTCGATTGATGTGTCAATCAATATATCAGATTGTGAACGCATTAATATTAAACCTAAAAAGAAATTGCCACCGGATAAATTATTCTGGTTCGATTACAAAACCGTCAAAGAAAAAGATGTTGAAAATCAATCCGCAATTCTACTTATAGAAAAATCACAATTTGATAAACTTGATAAAAATCTTCTTCCCAAATGCAAGATTATAGCTACTTCTGACCCGAAACTCATCTTTACTACAATATGCTCATATTTTTACAATGATGAAGTTATACGCGAGATTCATCCAACCGCGCATGTCCACCCAAAAGCAAAAATTGGATTAAATGTCTCTATCGGTTATAATGCATTTATTGATGAATGCAAGATTGGGGATAACTGCATTATTCATGAAAATTGTACAGTAGCAAAGGGAGTTCAAATTGGAACCAATACAGAAATACATAGTGGCGCCAAGGTTGGTTTACAAGTTTTTGGATTTGAAAAGAATCCTTCTGGCGCCTGGATAAAATATCCTCAGATTGGGTCCATAAGAATTGGCAACAATGTTACCATTGGTGCAAATACATGTATTAGCAATGGCTTCATTGGCGATACAAATATTGACGATTATACAGTAATTGATAATTTGTGCCAGATAGGATCAAGTGCCGTTATAGGCAAATACACGAATATCGCCGCGAATTCCTCCATCAGTAATAACACCAAAATTGGTCAGAGGTGTTGGATAGCGCCAGGGGTCTCAATAAAAGAAAACCTTGTGATTACTGATGATGTATTTATCGGAATAGGATCGGTAGTAATAAGAAGCATAACTAAACCATGCACTGTTTTTGGATTTCCGGCCATGCAAATACCAACTGGATAAATTCTGTGTAATCCCAATAAAAATAATTTTCATCACAAATCAATCACACCACTCTTATCAATCAATAAACTCCCTGTACCAAAGCTCCAGGTTTATCCATTTCCATATTTCTTTTGAAATGTCAATTTTCCCGTTCAAGTGTCTTTGAAATAATTTTATTGCTTCCTCTGGTTTTATTATTTCTCTGCTTCTAAATATTTCCGATTTTAATAAATCCATTGTTAAGGTTTTGAATTGAACAGAGCGAAACCATTCTGCCTGTGGAGTTGCAAAACCGATCTTATCGGTTCTCATTCGGTTTTTTTCAGGAACATACACTTTCATGGATTCGCGGAGAAAATGCTTGGTCATTCCGTTTTTTATAATCTCATGAGAAGGAAGCGATAAGGTACGTTCAACCAAACGATAGTCTAAAAACGGTACTCGCGATTCAAGAGAAAACCACATGGAATTCCGGTCTTCCCATTTTAACAAATGTTCGAGTTTGTATTCAAAATGATTCAACAAAGCATCATTCAAGGTTTTTGATCCATATAGATTACCTGCAATGTTATTATTCTTTTCATAATTCGTTACAAATTGATTATTCAGGTAACTGATACTTTTCGTCCTTACCTTTGTTTTTATCTTTTTTGGAAGAAGGAAAAAGATGAAAATATATATACTATTAAAAGATTTGTGTGTTTTTAAATAATAGAATACCTCCTTTAACAAAGTAATTAGTTTTCTATTAAGCAGTAAATCTTTGAAAAAATAACCAAAAAAATCGTGGTAGCCTGCAAATTGTTCATCGGCCCCCTGACCATCCAGGGTGACTACAACATTGCTTTTGGCAAGTTCCATAACCTTAAACTGAGCATATGGACTTGTTCCAGGAATTGGTTCGGCATGTGCTTTAATAAAGTCATGCATGTCAGTTAAAAGGGTTTCTCCTGATGGAGTAATATAATGCATGTTTTTAAGGATGCTCTCATACTCTTTAATAAACCTTGATTCATCAGCGATTTGATCAGTCCTATAAACTGCGGAAAATGTGTTTAATTCGGTATTTTTATGGTCATCCGAAAGCAGGGTTGATACTACTGCTGAAGAATCCAAACCGCCACTGAAACAAACCCCTACAGGAACATCGCTGCGCAGGCGCAAACCAACCGCTGAACTGAACATTTCACGATATTCGGCAGGTGATTTGAAGGGCTCTTTCAGGTTTGAACGGAGGTCATACCATTTATTGATGGATAGTTGTGAACCCTTGATGGTTAAGGAATGTCCGTGTTGAAGTTTTTTTATTTCCTGAAAAAAGGTGGCTTCTGTCTGGTCGGTGCGGTTGAAAACCAGGTAATCGAAAATGGTCTGGTTGTCGGGTTTAACCTTGCGATTCAACACCTTCAGGATGGGGGGGATTTCTGAGGCAAAAATAAAGTGATCTTTGTCGGAATAGTAATAAAACGGTTTTACTCCAAAGCGGTCACGCCCCACAAACAGGTTTCTGGTTTCCTTATCATAGATGGCAAACGCCCACATGCCATTGAAGCGATGCATGCATGCTTCTCCCCACTCGGTGTAAGCAGCCAGAAGCACTTCGGTATCTGTTTGGGTGTGAAAAGTATATCCCTTGGTTTTTAACTCCTCCCGCAGTTCGATGTAGTTATAGATTTCGCCGTTGAATACCACCACATATCGGCCATCCACCGAAAACATGGGTTGATGGCCGGCTGGCGAAAGGTCTATAATGCTCAACCGAACAAATCCCAACCCGGTTTTCCCATCGATAAAGGTGCCCTGGTCATCGGGCCCGCGATGTTTCATTGTAGCCATCATTGTCAACAATGAACTTTCATTGACGGGTTCAGAATTGTGATTAATGATACCGCAAATGCCGCACATGTTTTCCAAATTTAAATAGACGGTAAAAATAGTAAAAAAAATGAAATCGTGAAAATATAATGTCAACTTCGTAACAAATTACGAAACAAATCACCAAAATTTTTACATAA
Organism: Bacteroidota bacterium; assembly: GCA_026391715.1. Classification (GTDB taxonomy): domain Bacteria; phylum Bacteroidota; class Bacteroidia; order Bacteroidales; family FEN-979; genus CAIVAT01. The sequence goes on along the minus strand of JAPLDO010000139.1, from coordinate 845 downwards.
GTATTTTGGATAACGCTTTGGCAGTTGATAAATATCAATGTAATGGCGTAAAACGCATCAAAGTGAACAATTATACTCCTTCATCATTAACAACACCAGAATTAATCAGCGATGCTGGATAGCGCCTGGCGTATCCATTAAAGAAAACCTTGTCATCAGCGATGATGTATTTATTGGAATCGGTTCGGTAGTGGTAAGAAAGAAGTATAAGTAAGCCCCGTTTATCCTGAATCTTGAATTTAAAGGAGAAAGAGAACGCGCCCAGGATCTCCAGGGTCCGTATATCGCTGAAAAAACAAAATTCCCCATTGGCGTCAGCCAGAACGCCCTCAGTTCAACAATGAACGTTACTTTCTTCCCGCAAACCTGGCTCCATGCAAACCTGGGCATGCAATTCATCGCATACCAGAACTACCGGCATGTTGAAAACAATTCCCAAAGCTATTTCAACCTCTTCCTCACCCTTAAAATCATCGGTATTTTTAAACTGTTTGAAAAGTAAATACTTAATGAATATCGAATATCGAATATCGAATATCGAATGAACTTAACACTTAACACTTAACCCTTAACCCTTAACACTTAACCCTTCTTTATCCGCCTTGCAAACAATTCAAAAATAAATTGTAATTTCGTTCCAAATTCACAAAATATGAGAGCTTTTGTATGTTCATGTCTGTTATTACTGATCTTGTTGAACCTTTTGTATATTCCTGTCTATAGTGTACCACCCATTCCTGTGAAAGTGTACCACCCATTCCTGAGCAAAGTGTACCACTTTTTAACAAGATTTAACAATTAAAAATCTTTGACTGCCTGAAAGGTTTACCTGACATTCCGGCAGA
>JAPLDO010000064.1 GCA_026391715.1 Bacteroidota bacterium | reverse complement strand
ACTATTTCAGGTAGCTTCAGATTTTTTGAAAGGAAATTAACGTAATTTTACAAGGGGTTACAAGCCATTATTTAGCTTGTCATTTGTTTACAAATTAGGCGTGTACGATTTGAATACGTGTCAGTAAAGTTGACAGTTTTTAGACACTAACCTTTAAAACATTAGTAAATACTGCCTGTCCAGAAGCCATGTTAGCCCCTTCAAGGAGAAGGGGCCGGGGGTTGAGGTGGTTTTGCTTCGCGGTGAGGTAAACAAAATAAAAAAATTCAAATAGTCAAAGCATCAAATAAATCAAAGTTACCTACTCTCTCAAACAGCGCAGGGAGAAGCCGTAGCCTTGTATTCGTTGTTCATCCCGCTGCCGACAGGGCTGAAGCTCATGCCCCAGTCGTTGGTCGAGCTGCACTGCGTACTACTCCAGCAGTTGCCGTCCCAGCCCCTGTTTTTCAACGAACCATCGCTGCCGTAGAGGAACCCGGCAGCGTGCAGCTTCAGCCCGGAGTTCCAGGGTCCGTTCCAGTTGGTCCAGCCGCCGGCGCGCTATTAACGTTGTTCCTTTCTGTGTATGTGGGAATTCGCCATGCAGCGCCAAGTTCAAGGTTGCAGGCGTCGTTGGCGGTTAGCCAGTCGGAGCTTTCGCTGATGCTGCCAATCCAGGTTGTATTGGGTATTCGGTTTGTGCCATCATGTTAAAATCCCTGCTTGCGATTAAACTGCCAGTACCAGCCTGCCGATGGTTCGGTAGCATCGCTAACGGCGGTTGCCTGATGGTCGGAACCGAGGTTGCTGGTAATCCAGCATTTTGCCGCTTCGCCGGGAATACCGGTAACAGTGCTGTAGGTCGTTGTTTTAGTAACCGGCGACAACTCTCCGGCAGTATGATTTATGGTTATTGGCATTCCGCATGTCCATTGCGGCTGCTTTGGTATTGTGTACCAGGATCCGTTCGAATAAAAGGTCAATTCAGCTCCCCCGCCAAAGTCGCAGTTTGTGCATATTATCATCAGCCCTTCGGCAGGTGAGGAAATAGCATTGCGTTCTGCAAATGTCATCCGGGGCGGCAAAAAGCCCCTGGTTACAGATTTCACTTCGAGCATTGCCGATCCATCCGGCGCGCTGTTATCGGCATTTATGCCAACTTGGGCAAACAATGAACTGCTCATTAGCAGAAACATCGAAATCAAAAAAGTAAATTTTCTCATGGTAAAGTGTTTAAGTTTTAAGTACATTTCATTGATATTATCAGCCATTCAAAGCGCTGGCAAGTGACATAATTGATTATCATTTTCAAACTAAATTCACCCTTCCATAACAAAGAGTTTTTCAAAAGAGATTCAACATCCCCGACCTAAAGATCAGGGCAATTCGACATAAAGGTCGGGGCAATATACTTTCTCCGATTAATGCAATATATTTGCAGAGTGATAATTGTAAATAATCATGATTAATTAATGAATACCTGAAATGATGATGCAATACCCAAAAATTGTTTTGAAACCAGGAAAAGAAGCGGCAGTGCAGCGGTTTCATCCCTGGATTTTCTCCGGCGCCATTCAGCATATTGAAGGCGATGCCACCGATGGAATGATTGTGGAAGTTTGTAGCGTCCGCAAAGAGTTCCTTGCATTTGGGTTTTATCTTGGCGGTTCAATTGCCGTTAAAATATTCTCCTACGAACAGGTTCAAATCAATGAAAAATACTGGTTTTCAAAGATTAAAGCGGCTTTTGAGTTCAGGAGCAGGCTTGGACTTACCAATGGCTCTGTTTCAAATTCCTACAGGTTGGTTTTTTCAGAAGGCGATATGCTTCCAGGATTGATCATTGATTATTACAACGGAGTTGCCGTAATTCAAACCCACACAATGGGAATGCATCTGCTTTTGCCTGTTTTTACTGATGCTTTACGTGAAGTTTACGGTAAGGAACTTGTGGCTGTTTACAACAAGAGCGGCGAGACGATGGGAAGTTCCAGGTTCAAGGTGCAGGGTTCAAGGTTTCAGGAGCAAGGTTCAAGGTTTCAGGATCAGAGTTCAAAGTTTCAGGTTAAGGATCAGGATCAGTTTCTTTTTGGAAACTCTTCATCGGTTGAAATAATGGAAACCGGTCATCTGTTTATGGTTGATTTTATCCGCGGTCAAAAAACCGGTTTTTTCCTTGATCAGCGGGGAAACAGGATGTTTGCCCAGTATTATGCCCGCAACCGGAAAGTACTTAATGCCTTTTGCTATTCCGGGGCTTTTTCGGTGTATGCGATGAAAGGATCTGCAACTTCAGTTCATTCGGTTGACAGTTCAAAACAAGCGATTGAATGGACAAACGAAAATATAAAACTAAACGGATTAGATCAGGCGAAACATACATCAGAGGTTGCCGACATTAAACAATATCTGGTAAACACGAAAGAAACATTTGACCTGATTATTCTCGATCCTCCGGCATTCGCTAAAACTCATCTGGTGACGAACAACGCTTTACATGCCTATATCCATATCAATGCTGAAGCGATGAAGCGACTGAATCCGGGAGGTTTGCTGTTTACGTTTAGTTGCTCGCAGGCTGTTTCAAGGGAAATGTTCCGTTCGGCGATTCAATCGGCAGCTATCGAAACCAAAAAACAAATACGGATTTTACATCAGTTATCTCAGGGACCCGACCATCCTGTTGATATCTGTCATCCCGAAGGGGAATATCTGAAGGGACTAATTTTGGTGTTATAGAACCTGGGTTTTTGATTATAAAACGGGCAATCAGCACGTCAACTCTTTCATGTGTTTTCATGGTTGCCAGTGTATAGATTCAACAATCAAATATAAACAATTATTTCTACACTATGTCGTATTTTTGTGCATTTATAAAATCTTATAATTGAAAGCGGATGGTTGCGGTAACCATGGTGGTTATGAGGATCTTTTCGCCGGGAAGCCTTAAGATGCTCACTTTGGCAACACCTGTGGCTGATTGGAAACTTTCAGCAAGCCCTTGAATTTCAACAGTGACTCCGGAATTGAACATGAAAATTCCGGGCTGGCGTCAGTCGGGAATATCCGCTATTTGCTCCTTTGAAAGACCGGTAAATGCAATGATTTTTTCGACAGGCTCGCCATTTGCCTTCATTTTACGGGCAACACTCAGGATGCCCTCGGCAATCCCATCGTCCTTTGCTGTGAAGATGACGCTTTTCTGGTTGCTTAAGTTATCCAGATGGCGAAGATAGGTGGCTTTGTCCTCCTTGTTTAGCCGGTCGGTTGTGAGCTTCTCCCGAACTTCGGCCAATCCTTTGGCCCGGCTACCCTCTTTGATATCGCCGTTTTTGAGGTAAAAGATCCACTCATCCAACGTATCTTTAGCAATATCGTTGAACTGGTTGACCTTGATCACATAATACTCGGGAAACAGCGCGCCGGCGGTCTGGCGCATGAAAAGCTGCTGCTGCCTCAGGCTCAGCATAAGCTCCTCGTGGGTGTGAAGGCCTGTAAAATGGGTTACACCATGGTAAACATAATCATTGCCCTGGCCAAGGTCAAAATAGACAATGTTGATCGAATAGACCTTCCTTACTTTCAGGTATTCATCGCCCAGGTTGATGTATTCCGTTACGGCTTTTGATGCCCCGAACAACATTCGCTGGAAATAGTCCACTTCCCTGTTGTTCTGCAATTCAATGATGATCAGTTGTTTCCGGGAATCTTCGGCCAGGATGTCAACACGGTTGAACTTGTCAGATTCGTGCTGCTGGTTGCCTTCGCTTTCGAGGATGCGGTCAATTTTGATGTCCTGGCGCAGAAGTTCGCTAAGGAAACCTTCCAAAATGCCGAAATTGGCTTTGTTACGTAACAGGCGTTTCACTGCCCAGTCAAATGAAATCAATAGCTTCAGCATGTGGTTTTTTTGCAAATTTACGCCAAATCCGGCTAAAGTTTGACAATCTTGCCCCTGATTGTTTCACTCCCCGTTTCAACCCTGATATAATAAACCCCCGAAGCCCTCCCCGCTAATGAAAACATCCGACTTGTCCCGGTTTCCATGGTTGTTTCGAGGATCTTTTCGCCGGGAAGCCCGTAGATGCTCACTTTGGCAACGCCGGGGGCAGAACTGCTGGCAAGCGAAAGGGTAAACTCTCCGGTTGTCGGGTTTGGAAAGAGCAAAATCCCTTCTGAAATAGTTGGTGACTTTATCCCATCTTCTTCGTTGCTTGTGGTTGTTGCCAGCGGGCGCGCCGGCGCGCTGCACCAGGGACCAAAAGGGGCGATGCAGCCATGCATGTACCCGCTTTCCTCAACCGTTGTGCCCGGGAGGTAACTGATCATCTGCCCGGCGATCATCTCGGCGCTGCCGCCGGCCTGTACTTCAAACGCGGTTCCGTTTCCTGCTACAACGATGGTTTGGGTGGCATTGTAGCAGGTGTAATTTCCACTGCCGAGGGTGACATTGTTCACCGAAACCTGCAAGGGCACTGGCGCCATGTACTCATAAGCGCCCATGTCGATTGCCCCATTGATTCTGGGATTGCCCGCCAAATCTATGGAAGGCAGTACAGTGCTGATTCCTGTAGGATCGCCAGCATTGATGCACGGGGAGGTAGATTGCACTTGCCAATTGGCATTTAATCCATCATAACCAGTACCTGCACCAGCGGAAGGAGATACAAATTGCGGAAGGAGATAGATGTTGTTTGTATAATTTCCAGAAGGATATGTAGAACTACCAGGGCCACCAATTCCAGCAAGACCATCTTGTATATCACAATGGTCAAAAAATGGAGTTGAGTTAGGGTCGCCAATAGTAATTTGGTTTCCGTAGATAAGATTATTGGGCATATTTCCATAGATAATACAATTTTTGATGTATGGATCTGAGTTACTATTAACAAATAAACCAGATCCAAAGTTCCCATTATTGTTTACTATGGTATTGTTTACAATGTTTGGAGATGAATTTATGCAGAAAACACCATAGGCACTATTGTTGGCGACCAACACATCTATAACGTTTCCAGAATAATTTTCCAAATATAATGCGCCTTGACCACCAGAAATTGGTGTTGTATTGTTACAGATTTTATTATTTATGAGTGATATTGTTCCATACATAATAGCACCACCAGCACCATTTCCACCATAATTATGATGCGATATATTCCATGCAAAAGCGACATTGTTCACATTCATGAAATAAAATCCACCACCAGCAATTGCACTATTGTCGTGTAGATTATTATGGTCGATAGTAGATGACAAGGTGTTAGTTGTAGTAACAAAAAGCCCGCCACCTTGGCTTGCGGCATGATTATTATAGACTTCACAGTACGATATATTGATAGGTATATACCATACAGAGATACCAGCGCCCCACATACCATGGTTATTGTTAATTTTACAGTTGTTCAGGATGAGCTTACCATAAGCAACACAGGAGATGCCGTTTGAATGACTATACTCTACTTGGGTATAGAACATTTTGCTGGTATCATTGTTTGCCATGACGAGACGTGCATTGTAGTCATTGTCAAAGTGTACACCATCCCAACCGTCGGTTGTGTCTGCAGCAGTCAGTTTGATATAACTGGATGTTCCATCAGAGAGTAATCTACCGGATACATAGAGTCCACACCCGGGTGCGAATTTGATTATCGCACCGGGATTGATGGTGAGGGTTAGTGAATCTGGTACCCAGATATTGGTAGTGAGGTTCATAGTGCCCGACCAGGTAGTATTGGTCGTCAGCGTACTGCCGTCATTGGGCTTGATGCCCAAGATAGCATGCTGATTACTAGTCAGGGTGTTGCCACCGGGATTGATATTGCCCAGTGAATAGTACCCATTGTAGGTACCATCCCAACCAAAATTGAAATGATACATATTGGAGTTGTCTACGCCATCGCATACCCATGCGTGCCCGAAACTGCCATCTCCCCGATAATAAATAGGTCGACCAGCAATAAGTTCAGTTTGAAGAAGATTGTCCCATTGAGTACTTGAATAATTGGACATCTTCAGGTATCGCATTGTAGAGCTTGCCATTTTGAAGTAGTTTTTGAATCCTCGAGTCATAGGATCCTCATCTGAGGAATACATTACACTGGTTCCACCGGCACCCCATTGTGACATGGCACTCACCGCAGTATGATACATAATTTTTGAGATGTTAGTATTTACTGTGGCTGTGCTATTGGGCATGTTTGCCCAATCGTACGGAGTATTGAAATCAGCGCTTGTGGTCGGATAGCCGCCTGATTGATAGCTGAAACTACCGAGACCAACCGCAGGACTGCTCCAAAACTTCAAAATCTGAGCCATCGCCGTGCCGACACATCCAACCCACACATGTCCGCCAGGGCCGGAAGGGTCCACTGGACACATGGAATTGTAGGGCCATCCCTGGCCCCAGGTGGTGGTCAACAGCGGGGGAACAACTGTTGTTGTCCTTCTGACGGGTTGGCCGGCCAGCAGGTTTGCCCACTGCGCCGCGATATGGGCGGTGGCGGGCAGGTTTTGATCTATGGCATATCTGATCTGTCTGGCGTATGTGTCCATCCATCCCCAGAAGTTATTTCCCGTGATGGTATCACTGGCCTTCGGCACTAAAAATGGCCTTCCTTTATTGGAATAACCGAGGATGGGTTCGATGCGGTCATCGGCGGCCACGATGACAAAACCGGTTTCATTGCCAAAAACGTAGTAGAGTGGCTGGGTTTCGCTTTTGCCGGCATAAACCAGCGAGAGCGGTGAGTTGGTTGTGCCGCCATCCAGATTTTTCAGGAAGTTGAGCGCCACGGTTTGGGCGGTGTTCTCGTTTACCCTGGCCGAAAATGCCGGGGCGCCGGATAAAAACAGGAGCAGAAAAACGATGGTTTGGGTAATTTTCATTGTGGCAAATGGGGTTATGTGTTTTTCGATAAATTCAGCCATGTTCTTTGGTTTGTAACATCCGGAAGCAATAAACTCCGACGGGCCAACCCGTCCACAGAAAAAAATAAATTGTTAAATCAGGAAGCGCATATTATTTTGATTTGATAAAATCTTCCACATCAACATCAGCCTGGGCCAAAATAGCTTTCAACGTGCCTTCAGGCATATCTCCGGAATGGTTTGGGATAGTGGTATATTTATTTGTACGGGGATTATACCAAATTTCATGGCTACCGGCAGCCTGACGATGAAACTCAAAGCCCATCCGCTTAAGGATACTTATGATATCGCGATACCTGAATCCGGAAAGTCGTCCCATTTTAAACGCCAATAACCAGTGGGTAATCAAAACTATCGGCCAATATTCGCAATTTGGGAATCTGTTCTACCTGTGCCTCAATTAATTTTTTAGCCACGTCTTTGGCTATTTCTAGTGTCTCGGCTATGGTTCTTCCCTGTGCAACGAGGCCTTGGATATTATCAGAGGTGGCCAGATAAAAACCTTCCGGCAATTTCTCAATATGTAAGTTTACTACCCGTTCCATTTTCTATCTCTTTTTTCAAAGGTATGCAAAAACCCGCTTCTTAAGTCTGACTTTTATTCGAAAATGCCATCAGCAATTGAATTTTGCTTTCCGGCTAAAGTTTCACTGCCTTTTTTACCGATATTTCCCGCCCCGTCTCAACCCTGATATAATAAACCCCCGAAGCCCATCCCGCCAGCGAAAACACCCGGATTGTCCCGGCTTCCATGGTGGTTTCGAGGATCTTTTCGCCGGGAAGCCCGTAGATGCTCACTTTGGCAACGTCGGGGGAAGAACGGCCTGCAAGCGAGGTTGGATTCAGCAACTTTTTTGTTGCAAAAATGTTACATATTACCGTGAATGCAATCAAACCACAAGGTCGCGTGCTTTAATACGCTCAATTTTCCCGTCTTTGAAAAAAAACAGATCTTCATTGTCTTTGCGTTTTTCCAGAAAAAGCTTCTTAAAAGAAATTTTAAGTCCCTCAGTCACGAGCTCGGAAAAATTCTGTTCCTCTGATTTTTTTTCGTTTTCCATTTGTGAAGATGATTGTGAATATAAATTTTATTAAATAAGGGTATGATAAGAAGTTGCAAGCCTTTCCCAAAGTTGCGAATGATGAATCCTGACGATATTTCCAGCCAGCCCATCTGCTTATAACATCCGATCTGACCGAAGAGTTGTCTGCCATTAGCCACTCATCGCACAAAGGCAAATACAGATTGAAAAAATTTGAAATCCCTGCATGATACCTTCTTTCAATAACACTTTGATCAACGTTGTGACCACCTTTTAATACTCGCTGTAAAACCCGCTCTTTCGCCAATTCAACAGAATGAAGCCAGAAAAAAATCACCTTCACACTATTATATTCCTTTTGTGGGCTTAAGGCGTGACGTGGGGCTAATTTTCTGCCGGATTATTCAGGAACGGACGTTCGGTTTCATTATGGCGTGTTTTATGTCGTGACAAACTGGTATATCGGTGTTAGATAAACCACGCCCTCCCTGATCCGGAGTTCATCCTCCTGATCGCGGGTCAGTATATATCCTTCTTTCATGCCAAAAAATGTCATGGCTTCCTGAACGCCTTCGAGTTCCCGCTTTTGGTTGTCGTTGTTTACCTCTTCACAAACCTGGATCACCATTCTGCATTTCCGGTTTTCAAACACCACAAAGTCACATTCGTGATTTTCGCGGAAATAAAACAGATCAAAATTTTGCTGACGAAGGAACAGATATACCTCATTTTCCAATAACCGGCCCCTGTCCTCGCTGAAGCTTTGCGTATTGGCTACTGTCAATCCATTGTCAACAGCATATACTTTGCGCGGGTTTACAATCATATTCTTTGCCGACCAACTGAAACGCGGAAGGAAAAACAGCAGGTAACTGTCCTGAAGCCACGACAAATAATCAGAAGCCGTGTTTGCCGATCCTAGGGAGAAAATTTTTCTGAGATTATTGTATGAAAATTCTTTCCCGATGTTGGAGAGCATGAAGAGCGTAAGATCCATCAGCATCCGGGTGTTCCTGATTCCATGCCTGATCGCGATATCCCTGAAAACAATGTCTTTGAGCATGTTTTGCAACACTTCCTGATTTTCGGTATCGAGAAATTCCGGGAATCCGCCCTTTTGAAGATAAAGGTTTGATGCGACTGGGCCATTTTCTTGTTGTTTGTACCGGAGAAATTCCGGATATGAAAACGGGAAAAGTTCATGCCGGATGTGCCGTCCGGTTAGTCGCGTGCCAAGCTCCCGGCTGAGCAACATTGCATTGGAACCGGTGATGTAGATTTTCTCATTCCTGTCGTGCAGTTGGCGAATGAAAATTTCCCACGATGGCACGTTCTGGATCTCAGCGAAGAAATAGGCATCCATTCCACTGCCAATCACTTCATCCAGTTTAGGAAAATCACCCACCTCAAAGCCATGAACCCTGGCATCTTCAAAGTTAAAATAGGCCGTTTTCCCGGAATTTTTGCCGATAATTTGCTTCATCAGGGCGCTTTTCCCACATCTTCTTACACCGGATATAACTTCGATGTGCTGTCCAGTGGGTGTGAATTGCTCAAGGAACGCCCGGTTTATTGTGCCGATTCTTGGCGCCAGTTGTTCCTGTTGAAAATCGAATGCCAGTTTAATATCCCTTTTCAGTACCATTGCTTCTGAAAATAAAAGTTTGCATTACAAATATATAAAAGTTTATTTTAGTAATGCAAAGAATATTTTCTTTTTTTTCAACAATTGCCATTGGAACGAAAGCTGCATAAACAAAGTATGGAAAAATTTTGATGAAAAGCCATTTTGGACTGCAAATAAACGGTAAAATTTTCCCCAAGGTCGCTCATGCCACAATAATCAACCGCAAAGTCGAGCGGAGTTTCGCAAAGTTTAAATAATTTCATTTTTCAATCGGGATGTAATAAACCCCCGATGCCTTATTGGTGTTTTTGGCAATGATTTCAGAGTTTTCATCATCAACTTATTCGTCCAGAATTCTTGCAAATTTCCATGAGAGCTTTAAACTGATGGACAATGATTCACGGATATTTTTATTTATATTTGCGCCTCAAACTAATTTCCCCGTTTATCTTTTACCCCAACTAACCCAATTCCAATGAAAAAGTCAATTTTGCAATTTGCCTTTATAGCGCTTTTGTTGGCGCTTGCCACCAGCACAATGGCGCAAAAAGTTTACCGCTATGACTCCGTTGCCGGAGATCCGCTCAAAGTAAGGATTTATACTCTCGAAAATGGCTTAAAAGTTTATCTGACGGTTTATAAGGACGCACCTCGCATCCAGACCGCCATTGCAGTCAGAACCGGTAGCAAAAACGACCCTTCAGACAATACCGGAATGTCGCATTACCTCGAACATATAATGTTCAAGGGCACCGACGAATTTGGAACCAAGGATTTTCCGAAAGAAAAGGTACTTCTGGATCAGATAGAGCAGAAATTCGAGGTTTACCGGAAAACAACAGATACGCTGAAGCGGAAAATGATCTATCACGAAATTGACAGCATTTCGGGGCTCGCCGCAACTCTTGCAATAGCCAATGAGTACGATAAACTTCTCTCCGTAATCGGCGCCAAAAATACCAATGCCTTCACTTCATTTGAGGAAACGATTTATATAAACGATATTCCTTCGAGCAAAATAAACCAGTGGCTTGAGATTGAAAAAGAACGCTTTCAGGATCCGGTTTTCCGGCTGTTTCATACCGAACTTGAGACGGTGTATGAGGAGAAGAATATGAGTCTTGACAACGATAACGACAAGATTTTTGACGAACTGTTTGCCAGATTATTCAAAAATAATACCTATGGCACTCAAACAACACTCGGAACGGTAGAACATCTGAAAAACCCGTCGCTGACTTCGCTGAAGAACTACTTTGCTTCACGTTATGTTCCCAACAACATGGCGATTGTGCTATCGGGCGACTTTGATCCGAATGAGATGATCAGACAGGTTGACGCCACTTTTGGCAAGCTTATTGCGAAACCTGTAAAGTTATATACTCCTGGCGTTGAGAAACCGATTACCGCGCCGGTAGTCATTGAGGTTGTTGGTCCCGACGCCGAATCGGTGACTATCGGCTACCGGTTGGGCGGTTGCGATACCAAAGACGCCGACCTTGTGACTGTTTTTAATATGATCCTGAGCAACAGCGCTGCCGGATTGATGGATCTGAATCTGAATCAGGCGCAGAAAGTTCTGGAAGCAAGCGCTTTTTCTTATGTGCTGAAGGATTATTCGGTAAATATTTTCAGCGGAAAAGCCAAGGAAGGTCAGTCGCTCGAAGAGGTTAAGGGGCTGATTCTGGCGCAGATTGATCTTGTAAAAAAAGGCGAATTTCCCGACTGGCTGATCCCGGCAATCATCAACAATATCAAGTTGAATGAGACAAAAAGTTACGAAACGAACATGGGCAGAACTATGCAGTTGGTTGATGAGTTTGTTAAGGAAACCCCTCACAAAGATATTGTTGGTAATGTTGCCCGGCTTTCGAAAATTACCAAACAGGATATTGTCGCCTTTGCCAACAAAAACTATGGCGACAACTATGCGATAGTTTATAAAAGAACCGGAAAGGCAAAAGAGGTAAACAAAGTTGTTAAACCTCAGATTTCTTCTGTTGCAATGAACCGCGATGATGAATCGGAATTTCTGAAGAAAATCGTTGCCGAACCCGGTAAGGTGATAGAACCTGTTTTTCTCGATTATAAAAAGGATATCAGGCAGTTCAGCACGAAAAGCAATATCCCGGTTTTATACAGGGAAAATACCGAAAACAAGACCTTTTCTCTCTATTACTATTTTGAAATGGGGACAAACAATAACCGGGAGCTTGGCATTGCGTTAGAATATCTGAAATATCTCGGCTCTTCGAAATATTCTCCCAAGCAAATCCAGGAGGAGTTTTATAAACTTGGATGTTCATTCAATGTTTATAGTTCCGATAAGGATATTTGGATTTCGTTGGAAGGGTTAAGTGAAAATATGCCGGCCGCCATGTCGTTGATCACACAGTTGCTTAATGACGCACAGCCAAATAAACCGGCGTTGGAAAACCTTGTGGCAGATACAAAAAAACGCCGGGATGACGATAAACTTTCCAAGGAGACGATTTTGTGGCAGGGAATGTACAATTACGGCGTTTATGGTGAAAAATCGCCTTTTACCAATATCCTGTCAGGCGCTGAACTCGATGCGCTGAATGCGGAGAATCTGATTGGCATTATCAAGGGATTAATGGGGTACAAACACGAAATCCTCTATTATGGACCTGTAAGCGTCGCCGATCTTGCTTTGGTTTTAGATAAAGAACATCGGGTTCCTTCAAGTCTGAAAGCAATTCCGGAAGCGGTGAAATTTGAGCAAAAACCGAATATATCTTCAAAGGTATTCGCTGTTGATTATGATATGAAACAGGTTGAGATCGTGATGCTGTCGAAATCCGCTGCATATAACAAGGAAATGGAACCGATGGTTCGCCTTTTCAACGAATATTTTGGCGAGAGCATGAACTCGATTGTATGGCAGGAGATTAGGGAATCGAAAGGACTTGCTTATAGCGCTTATGCAGGCTATAGAAAACCGCAGCTTCCGTCGGAGGACTTTTATCTGTTTTCCTATATTGGAACCCAGAATGATAAACTGCCTGAGGCGATGAAGGCAATGACAGGGCTTTTCAACAATATGCCTGAAAGCGAAAAGGCGATGAACAACTCCAAAAAAGCGATTATCAACAAGATCAGAACCGAGCGGATCACCAAGGCGGGAATTCTCTTCAATTACATTAATGCCCGGAAATTCGGTCTTACTCACGATATCCGTAAAGATGTGTTTGAAAAGGTTCCCACGTTAACCTTTGCCGACCTGAAAGCGTTTCAGCAGAAATACCTCCGGGATAAAAATTTCAACATCATGGTACTTGGGAAAAAGGGTGAATTGGATATTAAAACCTTATCGTCTTATGGGCAAGTACACTCGCTTGAGTTGAAAGAGGTTTTTGGATATTAGTCATCCGAAAACTTCTTTAGCAACTCCCTGTATTGCGAGAAAACCGTAGCTCTTGAAATGAATCCGAGATATTTTCCGTTTTCGAGAACCGGCAGATTGTACCGCGCGCTTTTCTGAAACAGTTGAACAACCGAATCCATCGGTTCGTCGGGATCAATTACGCCATCGGGCATGATGAGTAAATCTTTAACAAAAGTACTGTCATAAAGCGTGTTGTCAAACATGATTTGTCGGATATTATCAAGCGAAACTATCCCGTGGAATTTCCCTTCGTAATCAACTACCGGGAAGATATTTCGCGATGATATTGCAATCACTTTCACCAGTTCGCCCAGCGTAGCCTGCGGATCAATTATGGAAAAGTTTGTTTCAATAAGTTGCCGCGGCGACATGAAAAAGAGTACAGCCTTGTCCTTATCATGGGTAATTAACTCTTTCCGTTCGGCAAGTTGACGGGTATAGATCGAATGACTTTCAAATATATGGGATGTAAGGTATGCGATTGCTGAAACCATAATCAGCGGCGTTAACAACTGGTAACCTCCGGTGATTTCGGCAATAAGGAACATGGCTGTGAGCGGGGCGTGCATAACGCCTGCCATAACTCCCGCCATTCCTACCAACGCGAAGTTGGTTTGAGAAAGAGATAACCCGAATATCTCATTTACCAGGTTTGCAAAAAAGAGACCGCTGATAGCGCCCACAAATATTGCCGGCGCAAAAGTTCCTCCAATTCCGCCGCCTCCCTGCGTAAGCGCCATTGCTACAATTTTCATCAGAATCAATCCAAAAACTATGATTAGAAAAATCCAATGATTATGCTTCAACTCTCCGAAAAAAGAAAAATTGCCGATTACTTCGCCATGTCCCTGAATTGCTTCCTTTAAAATCGTGTAGCCTTCGCCAAATAGCGAGGGATAGATAAAGATGAGAATGGCAAGTGAAATCCCGGCGAAAACAACTCTTTTAGCAATTGAAAATCTTTTGAGAAAAGACTCAATGCCAATACTTGCGCGAATAAAAAATACCGAAACCAGTCCGGTAAAAATTGCAAGAAGGATATAAAAAGGTATGTCTTTAAGATTGAAGGTACTGTTTAATGTAAATGAGAACAGGACTTCATTTCCCATTAAAAGGTACGCAACCAGAGAAGCGGAAACTGTAGTAATTAACAGCGGGATCAGCGTTGTCATGGTTAGATCGAGCATCAATATCTCGATCACAAAAACAGCTCCGGCAATGGGCGCTTCAAAAATTGCGGAAATAGCTGCCGCCGCGCCGCAGCCGATCAACAGCGTGGTTGTCTTGTAATCAAGTCGGAACAGCCTGGCAAGATTTGATCCTATTGCAGAACCTGTGAGTACAATGGGAGCCTCCGGTCCCACCGAACCGCCAAAACCAAGCGTAAGAGTGCAGGCAATAAGCGACGAAAAGGTGTTGTGCGGTTTGATCTGACTGCTGTTTTTCGAAATAGCGTAGAGAACCTTGCTAACGCCGTGACTGATATTATCCTTCACAACATAGCGGACAAAAAGGATAGTGAGGATGATTCCGACAACCGGAAAAGCGAGGTAGAGATAATAAATACCGTGGTAGCTAAAGCCGTTAGTAAGGAAATAGTTGGTATAATACAAGGTATTTTTAAGCGTAACTGCCGCCAAACCGCTGCCAATTCCAACCAATACGCTAAGAATCAACACAAATTGACTTTGTTTGATGTGGCGTAACCGCCATACGAGAAGTTTTCCGATGATTGACTTTGGAAGCATTATATTGCAAATGTAACTTTTTAAAAGCATAACTTTGGCGATAATTCTACCGATTCCGGTTTCGGTTACCACGCTTGAAAATATTACAGATGCTGGCAGCAAAACGAATAAAAATCAAATTGTTTTCATTTTTTCTTTCAATCATCATTTGTTTTGCGGCATATCCTGAAACTAAAAAAGACCTTCCGCCTTATCAGGATCCAAAACTTCCGGTAGCCGAAAGAGTGAGCGATCTGATATCAAGAATGACATTGGAGGAAAAATTTTTCCAGCTTGGTTCCACAGCTCCTGCAATTGATCGCCTGGGCGTGGCAGCTTATAATTATTGGAATGAAGCGCTACACGGGGTAGTGTCGTCAGGGGCAACCTCATTCCCGCAGGCAATCGCGCTTTCGTCAACATGGGATCGCGACCTGATTTACCGTGTGGCAGTCGCCATTTCAGATGAGGCTCGCGTAAAAAACAACCACGATGGAAAAGGATTAGTTTATTGGAGTCCGACAATAAATATGGCGCGGGATCCGCGGTGGGGAAGAACTGAGGAAACTTATGGAGAAGATCCATTTTTAACGGCGCAAATTGCCAGACAGTTTATCATGGGGATGCAGGGATCTGATGCAAGATACTTGAAAACAGTGGCAACCATTAAACATTTTGCCTGCAATAATGTGGAATTAAACCGTAACAGAATTTCCTCGAATGTTGATGAAAGAAGTTTGCGGGAATATTATTTGCCTGCATTCAAAGCATGTATTATGGAAGCCGGAGTCTATTCGATAATGAGCGCCTACAACGCATTGAATGAAGTTCCCTGCCCGGTAAACAGAACATTATTGACAAACATCCTTAGAGATGAATGGGGCTTTACCGGCTTTGTAGTCTCCGATTGCGATGCGGTTTCCGATGTTTACGCTTCGCATGGCTATGTTCAAACGGCTCCCGACGCTACGGCGCTGTCAATAAAAAGCGGCACCGACCTGAACTGCGGAGGCGCTTATCAATATTTTACAAGTCCTGCATTATCATCAGGTCTGATGAATGAAGCGGATGTTGATACAGCGCTTACGAGGATATTCAAAGCAAGATTTTTATTGGGTGAGTTTGATCCTCCCGCTCTCGTGCCTTATGCTTCAATTCCCGACTCTATGCTCGATTGCCGGAATCACAGAGATCTTGCTTTCCTCGCGGCAAAAGAGGCAATTGTGTTATTGAAAAACCAAAACGGTATTCTGCCATTGAATAAAGACTCAATTTCCTCTATCGCCGTTATCGGACCAAATGCCAGCGTAGTTCAACTGGGAGGATATAGCGGCGCGCCGTCGGTTTTAATTTCCACTTTACAGGGAATCATGAACAAGTTCTATGGCTCCGGAATGATTATAAATTTTGCAGAAGGGTGTTCGCTTTATGGCGTCAAAGATTCGGCTGCTTTTGAATATGCCGTAAACCTGGCAAAAAATTCAGATGTAGCTATTGTGGTTTGCGGAACTGATCTGAGGATTTCAAGTGAAGAAAAAGATCGTATATCCCTCGATTTACCAGGCGTTCAGGACTCGCTTGTTCAGGAAGTTTTTCGCGCCAATAAGAAAACCATAGTTGTTCTGGTTAGCGGTTTCCCGCTTTCCATTAACCAAATAAACGACAATATTCCCGGAATTATTTCAGCCTTATACGGTGGTCAGGCGCAAGGCGCCGCCATTGCCGATGTTTTATTCGGCGATTATAATCCGGGAGGTAAATTGACTTCAACATGGTATAAATCGGTTGCCGACCTCCCGGAAATGGATCGGTACGATATCAAAGAAAACAGAACATACCAGTATTTTACAGGCGCCACACTGTTCCCTTTCGGATATGGATTAAGTTATACCACTTTTGAGTACAGTAATCTGATCAAAAGCGCCGGTATCTTAAAACCCGGCGATTCGCTCACGGTAAGCGTAACAATTAAAAACAGCGGTAAAATATCGGGAGATGAAACGCCACAGTTCTATATTCATCATGTTTCGTCGGGTATAAAAAGACCCTTAAAAGAACTAAAAGATTTTCAAAAGATATCTCTTCAGCCGGGCGAAAGTAAAACGGTTTCTTTCAGATTAAAACATGAAGATCTGGCTTATTATGATGAAAAATCCAAATCTTTTGTGGTGGCAGATGGCGCCGTAGAAATCATGGCTGGAAGTTCTTCGGAAAATATTAAACTTATTGATGAAATACAGGTTCAGGGAACTACGGTTGCACTTACATATCGTCAGAATGCTTTGGGACGGATTGAAGCGGAAAATTTTGAAAAAAAATCGAAACCGCTTACTATTGTCGCCAACAATGAAGGAGGACAAAGTATCAGCGTCGCCGGTGAAAATGACTTTACAGTTTACAAAAATGTTGATTTTGGAACGGGCGTCACCCAATTTAACGCAAGCATTGAACTGGATTCAACAATTGGACAGGATGGAACTCTTGAGATAAGGCTCGACAGCATCACAGGATCGTTAGCCGGCTTGATGAGGCTGGTAGCTCCGAAAAAAGGCGAAGGGTATCAAAAAATGAGTTGTATGGTTAATGGCGCCACCGGCAAACGCGATTTGTTTCTCATTTTTAAAACTTCAGGAAATGGATTCTGCAAAATGAACTGGTTCGGGTTTCAAAACGGTTTGTTTATTTCCGACAAACTGAAATGCAGCATGCAACTATATCCAAACCCTTCTTCATCGCAATTCCGGCTGGCGTTTAATTGCTCTGTAAACTCCGAAATTCTTATTGAAATATTCACGGTACAGGGAATCAGGATAAAATCCTTCAAACCAAAAGCGCAATTCTCCGGAACAAACAGGATCTCATTTAATACCGAAGAAACAGGCTTGAAACGGGGATTGTACCTTGTAATATGCACGGTTGATAGTTACAGGGAAACATTCAAATTATGTGTCGTTCCCAATTGATCCCTTCATTCCCCTGGCAAAAACCTATTTCGATTTCAGGGATTTTGCCAGCTCATCATAAACCTTTGCTTTTTCGGGCAGCCCTAAATTATTGTAGCTTGCCGCGATATTCATCAGCAAACTTGTATCGGTTTTATCAATGTTATAAGACTGAAGCATATAATCAAGCGACCGCTGAAAATCGCCCTTCATACCCATCGCCACTCCAAGACTCTTCAAAACGGTAGGATTTTTCGGATTAATGGCATAAGCTTTCTCAAGATACTCGATTGCTTTCCCCAGGTTATTGTAATATTTCCCATAGATTCTTCCGATACATTCCAGAGCATTGTCATTGCGGGGTTCATTGTCTGTAATAATCAGATAATCGGCAAGAGCGGCTTCATACATATCCTTGCTAAGATATAGCTGAGCCCGCTTGTCATAAATAAAAGTCAATCGTCCGTCAGGGTATTGCCGCAGCGCGTCCGACCATAAGGTTATGTCGTCTTTCCACACTTTCGTTCGTTCGTAAGTCATAAAAGAAAAAACAACGCTCAATATCAGCGAAGCGGAAATCAGCCCATAGCCCAGGTATTTCAGCGAAGATTTTTTTTGAAGATAAAAATCGGCGACCATGCCAATAATAAAGGCAAGTCCGATAAATGGAATATAGCTGTAACGGTCGGCCATTATTGCTTTTCCTACCGAAAGAAACTGCAGGACCAAAACGATGGTAAAAAAATAGAACAGGATTCCAAAGACAAATACCCGTGCGATTTCACCTTTCCTCGTTGATATCCATACCAGCAAACCAGCCGCGGCAAGGCAAATATATGGAGCTATCAGGAAGGAAAAAGGCAGAAGCCCGGTTGAAGTAATAGGCGGATAGGGATAAAACGCGGAAAGGCTGGAAGGGTCAATGAATTTGAGAATATAGGTTATAAAGCCGAATGAGGCATGCATAATTCGCTGGTAAAACGTGAACGTCTCAAATTTGTTAATGGCGCTGATTGATTGAAGATGTATCGCCATCAATCCAATTACCAGGGCAATGATGAAAAAAGGGATTTTTTCTATAATTAGTTTCCAGGAAAATCTGCGACGCTGAAAATAGTCAACCAGCAGCAGAATCAAGGGAAATGAAACTGCCATGGCTTTTGACAGGCATGAGAAAATGAAAAGCAGGAGCGCGACGCCAAGTTTCCAGATTTTTTCGTCCTCCCGGTACTTCAGGTAAGCGATCAACCCCGCAAGGAAAAAAAAGGTATAAAGCACATCTTTTCGCTCCGAAACCCAGGCAACCGATTCAACATGCATAGGATGAATGGCGAACAGCAACCCCGAAATCACAGAGGGCAGCATCCTCCGGCGACTTAAAATAAAAACGAAAATAAAAACGAAAACAGCATTAAGTCCATGAAAAACAAAATTTGTGATATGATAAGAGGCAGGCGATAAACCTGATATTTTGTAATTAATGGCGAGGGATAAAATTGTAAAAGGATGATAGTTGTTGCTAATTTTCTGAAATTCGTCGCCATAGCTGAATATTTTAATGACGCCTTGCCAGGAAAGGTCATGAAGAAGCTGGTTTTGTAAAATATAAATGCCGTCGTCCCATGTTCCGATAAAACCGTTTTTAACCATTGGAAGGAAGGCAAGAATACAAATGACGAACAACATTATCATTGTTCCGTAAAAAAGGTAATTGTTTTTATTTGCTGATGACGCCGCGGACATCGTTTTCGCCGGGGATATCGGCTTTGGTAAGGGTTTTTTATTTAGCGGTTTCTTTTTCATGGCAAACATTAGGAATGATTAATTAAGTTTTAGCTGAACTACGGTCAGGGTATCGCCACCGCGTAAAGGAACTCCCAACCCCAGCCGCCTGAATCAGGGTAATAAAGCGCTCTGACCCCCATCTCGAATGGCGCCACAAAACGCAACAGATGGAAATCGAAAGTAAGTTCGGCGCCTGTTGATTGGTAAATAGTTGCTGACCGGTTTTCCAATCCTTTCGTCCAGTCATAAAAAAGATTCATCTTTACTCGTTTCAGGTACAAAATTGAACCGATACTGAAATCGGGATAAAGGATGGGAAATTTGTAGTTGAACTGAAGGCTTACCATTTCAGATTCGGCAATGCCAATCATTCCGCGGGGAACGCTAATGAGATTTGAATACGAATATACCAGGTCATCTTTCTTCCGTTGACGCTGATAACCGGCATAAATTAAAATTCCCTGGTGACGGAAAATACCTGGAAAATACAGGTTGGCTGCAGCGGAAAAAATAGCCCCCATGTTGTTTCCTCCGAAAGGGCTGCTCCGGTAATTAAGATCAATGTCCTGACCGAAACGTGGAAAAACATCCTTTTGATTTGACCTCAGATACTGCGATCCGGTAAGCCGATAATCAATGGTCAGGATTGATCCTGAAGTGAACTGCTCAGGCGTTGAGGCGTTGTGTTTGATCCCAATCATTGTGGCGCCAACAGAGGGTTGGAGACGCCTTGAATACCGGGCATGAGAAAAATTCCAGGGAATACTTATCAGAAATTTCAGGTTGGTTTCCTGCCATGTAAAACGGAATAATTCATTGGAACCACTGAAATATGCCCAGGCTGCGCGAGTTCCAATATCAAAGCGAAGATCGAAAACCGGATAGAGTCCCTGGTAACTTAACCCGGCATAAAACTTACCGGTTTGTTCGTTCATATCGTATTCCCATCCCGCATCAGCAAACATTGAACTGAGCGCGTTTTGCGACAACAACATCACGCCGGGTTTGAATTTCAGGTTATTAACGTCGAACGAAACCGGCGCCCAACTGTGCGGATTGAAGAGATGACCTGCCTTTGAATATCGCCGCACGGGGTATATCGTTCCGGTAATCGAATCTCGCGTCAGGTCAAAATCATCGCGCTGATTCATTTTGTAAATTTTCCTCATGACCACGCTATCCTGAATGTTCACATTTTCCTGCGAAGCCAGAGATTCGGATAATCTGATTGAATGATCGTCAACCTTGTGTATAGGAATCCAGGTGGCGGTATCAATAGCCGTTTCAACCACCATAGCTCCGTCGGAAGTGTAATCGGAATAGATCATAAATTTCTTATCGGAAGTAAAGTCAGGGTCATAAGCCGCGAAACGGGATGAGGTGATCTTGTATTTGGCGTTGGTGATGGTATCGAGGGCATAAAGGTTTTCAACCCCTGAATAATCAATGCTGTAAATTATATATTGTTTGTAAAACCAGGAGGGACCATTGAATTCGTTGTAATATGATGGGAGGATATTGTAAATCCTTCCGGTTGAAGTATCGAGCTCAGCCACCGTTTCTCCTTTTTCGGTAAGAAGGGTGAAGATGATCTTTCGGACGCCGGGCGACCAGTTTGGCGTAATCGCTATCCCGCCTTCGGGAATCGGGTATTTACGGATCACCCTGCCCGTTGGAATTTCAATAAAATCAATAGAACACCTGTTTTCCGGCGAAATATAAACGGCGGCAACCTGTTTGCCATCGGGAGAGATAATGGGGGCAAAATAGCGTGTCCGGTGGGTAAGTTCAGTGAGTTTACGGGTGGTTAAATTATACATCCTGATCTCGGCGAAACTAAGGTTTTGCCAGCGTTTTCCACTTTCATATTCAGACCATAACAGCCAGTCGCCGCCAATAGAGGTAGTTCCGCTGATGTGGGATCCGGGCGTGAGCAGTCGTTTTTCTTTTCCCGTTTTACGGTCAATCAGTACAAACCGGCTTACATCATCCATTGAACTTTTATCGGCAATAATAGTGGAATCATTCACCATCAGTGGATGACCGTAGGTGGTAAAGTTTTTCGGGTTACGTTTGGTTATGTACCGTATCTGCGGATGATCGGTTGCGCGAAGTTGCCGCTGCCATGCAGTGTCGAGTTCTTCCAACGACTGACGGTAGAGTTCGGTTTTCCATAATCCGGTCGTTTTGCGGATTCCGCTGTTGAATGGAACTACCATAAATGGATATTTGGCAACGCGGTCTAACGCCTCGTTCCACACATCTGCGCCATACCTTTTCCTTGTCTGCGCCACAATATAGTACCCCAGCGAATAAGCGTCGGGAGTGTATGTTTTATACGAACCGAGAGTGGCTTTATCGTATGAGTAAGCTCCCTTTTCGCAGATCTGTGCGCGCAAAGAGCTTTCAAACATTGCCGATCTGCCGCGTCCTGTTTTTGTCAACGCCGTTTCTGTGGCAGTGGCGTCTCCCTCCAGAAACCACGAAGGAACATATAATCCGAGAATACCGCCGGTAATCTGCTCGCCGAAGACGTAATAGAGCGTCCTTGAAAATCCCCGGTTTATCTTGCTAATCTGCACTGCGTGACGGTACTCATGTATGGCAAGTTGCTCAAGCCACTCCTCTGCATAAGTCTCCTGCGGCGCACAGGAATACATTTCAATGCGTTTTGGCGCCCACACAGTAAATCCATTGGACAGCGAGGATTGGTTATGCAGAATTACCGGAATGCGCGGAACCTTTGCTTTCTGTGTTGCTGTTTCATGCCTCACCACCAAATCCATAATATTGGCGAGGTACTGCGCCTTTTTTTCGAAGGATTCAGGAAATATCAACTGATACTTTTCTGTCTTTATCTGCCGCCATTTAATTGCCGCCGGATCTTGCCCGGAGCTGTAATATTGGGAATATGTAACAAAGTCCAGTAGTAAAGTAAGAAAGAAGCAAAGAAGCAAATATTTCGGAAAGTAACCTGAATTGCCTCCGGCTTTAGCCGGAAAACTTGAATTGCCTCCGGCTTTAGCCGGAGGATGACAAAAAATATATACAGCCGCGGCTTTAGCCAAATTTTTTTCAACCATTATATTCGAAAACGACAAAAAACTGGTCAGGTCTTAAAAGGAAAAACTCTAATGATTAACCAGCATTTTTCTTGCAATTTTTCCGTCGTTACGCAAAATAACAACTGAGTAAATACCGTCGGGAACGTTTCCCAAATCTAACCGCATTTCAAAATCACCGCCAACAGGAATATCCTGCTTCTCATAGATTTTACTGCCCATCGCGTTAAATACGCTAATGGTAATTTTATCCTGTGGCAAACCGCTGATGGCAATATTGAATTTACCGTTATTGGGTATCGGAAAGATGCGCACATCCTGGTTTTTAATTTCTTCCACCCCGATAATCACAATATGGACTTTATTGGATATTGCCGAAGAACATCCGTTCAAAGTCACAGCGCACCAGTAAAATCCGGTGATGGTTGCGAGATAAGTCTGTCCTGTAGCGTTTTGGATTGCAACGCCTTCAAAATACCACTGATTGCCGAACGGCGAGCTGCTGGTCAACAGAGCGCCTGCGGCAGTAGCAACCGGCGTTGCAGGGATAGGGTTTACTGTGACGGGGAAACCTGGAGAAACATTTCCTAAACCACATTCATTGCTTCCTGCAACCGTGATAATTCCTGAAACGGCAGCGGTTCCGAAATCAACCATTATGTTGTTTGTTCCGGCGCCGCCGGCAATTGAAGCCCCCGCCGGCAAAGTCCAGAAATATGATGTGGCATTAAGAATTTCCTGGCAGGAAAAATTAACGCCTGTTGTGCCTGCGCAAACCGGAGATGTACCTGTAACCGCGCCGGCGGCATTGGGCGCAGGATTCACAAAAAGATTGTAAACAGTTGGCGTAACTGTTGAACATCCGTAAGTATTGGTATAACTTACGCTAACCCACTGCGCGCCGATGGCGTTCCATGTAACATTGATGGTGTTGGTTCCGGCGCCTGAAGTAATAATCCCGCCGTTACTGATGTTCCATGAGTAATTTGACATTCCGGCGTTTGTAATGTACTGATTATTGACAGAATTGATGCACGGTGTATTGCTGCTTCCGATTATTGGAACTGCCGCCGGATTGATGGTTACATTATATACCGCAGGTATTAAAGCTGTGCATCCGGTTGGCGTGGTATAAACAACGTTGACTGAACGTTGACCGGCGTAAGGCCATAAAACGGTTATGGCATTTGTTCCCGCGCCGGCAATAATTGTTCCTCCGATAGAAACAGCCCAGTTATAGTTGGTCATTCCGGTTTCGGTTGTATAAACAATGCCAACTGCATTTGCGCAAACTACGGCAGGTCCCGAAATGGTGGGCGTTGGCAGGGGAGTTACCGTAACCGGATAAATCGTAGGACTGGCGGCAGTACAGCCATTCCCGTTGGTATAGGTTACGGAAACATTCTGGCTACCGGTTGCCAGCCACGAAACTGTTATCGAGTTGGTTGTTGCTCCGCCGGTGATATTACCGCCAGGTGAAACCGTCCAGATATAGCCGCTCATCCCGGCAGCGGTAGTGTAAACATTTCCGAGTGAATTGATGCAAACTGTGCCAGCCCCGGAAATAACCGGAATTGGCAACGGATTAACTGTTACCGAAAAACCGGGCGAAGGAGCGCCATTGCCGCAAACACTTTCACCATAAACCGTTATCATACCCGAAACAGCGGTGGATGAATAGCTCACCGTGATCGAATTTGTCCCCGCACCTAAAGTAATCGAAGCTCCAGTCGGCAGCGACCAGTTGTAGGTTGTGGCATTCGGTATCACAGCCGCTGTATAAACATAACCTGTTCCGTTCGGACATACTGAAGAAGGACCAGTAATAACCCCGCCGGGAGAGGGCGCCGGACAGGTTGTTGTAAATGTTAAATCATTTCCGTAGGAAGTCCCCTGTATGTTCGTCCCGATGATTCTGAAGTGGTAGGTTGTATTTTGGGTAAGTCCGGCGATGTTTGCCAGAGCGGTGTTTGTACCTCCTCCATTTACTGTGGCAGGAGAAGCAAGTACAACCGTTCCGTAACCTGTGGTAAGTCCATATTCAAAGCTAACCGCCGTTGAAAGGTAGTTTGCAATTACAGTTCCGGTAAGCGTTGCAATAGTGGCGCCAATGCCGGTGGCGGCAGTGGTTTGCACTACCGGACGCGGCTGGGAACCGGTAAATGTTCCGAAAGCCGTGATTCCGCCGATGTTAATCTGGTGTAGCCCTGAATTTACAAGTCCGAAATCGGTAAAAGGCGTTGGAACGACCTGCATGGCGAAAATTTGAGTTTCGGTTCCCGTTACATCGGCAGGCAAATACTGAAACGATGCGTCACAGTTGAAACCGGTAATTCCGGTGGATGAGATATTCCAATATCTGTTCAGATAATTTCCATTGTTGGGATCGGGAAGATATTTGGCATTTACGAGGTTAATCCCAATTTTACTGCCTGTTGCGAGGGTTCCGCTGATAAAGTTCAACGTTACCGGCGAATATTCCGCAATGCCGGTATTGTCGCCAACCGGGAAGAGCAAGCTGCCGGTAAAGCCGGTTGGAAGCAGCTTTATGAGTTGTCCGTTTCCAGTTGCCACTACCATTGCCGACGCCGAGGGCGTACCTGAAATTGACGATGCAGCCGAAAGGGTGAGGTTGTTGTTTCCAAGAATCAGCGTTCCATCAGTAAGTTCAAGGTTCCCATTCATAGTAAACGGCGAATTAAGGATTACACTGCTTCCATTGGCTATTTCAAAGGTTGTATTGGCATTCATTGTGAGGGTTCCGGCAATAGAAACCGTTTGCGGTATTCCTCCCGAAAACGAAACTGTACTTGTTGCGGTTGGCGCAAAATTCAGGAACGCGCCCGGTTGTACCGAGATGTTTCCATTTATTTGATGAAGTCCGGAGGCAGGTCCGGTCATGTTGAAATTGAAGGTTCCGTTAGTGATGGTAAGGTTGTCCACCGATACCGGAACGGTTCCCGTGGGACTGAGGGTTATGCCTGTGGCGTCCATTTCAAAGTTGGCATAAGTTCTTCCTGAGAATGACGGAGTGAGATTTGCAGTTGCCTTGAACAGGCTACCGGGCTGGAACACAACCACGCTGTTGGGTTGCCCTGCGCCGAAAGGATTGCTGCCAGCCTGCTGCAGATAAGTTGAACCAGCCTCAAATACTACAGAGTTGAGGAAGGAAGCTCCAAAAGGATTTCCCGAAAAGAAGGCGCCGGCGGTGAAAATTGAACCGCTGCTAAAAGTTATCGCTCCCGGATCAACAGCCGTTAGCCGGTGCGCAGTTGTAGCGGTCGCTGAGAATTTTACGTTACCTGAGATAATTGCCGTTGCAGTAGTTGCCAGCGTTATGGTTATTGCATTAACTGCATTGAAATTCAATGAACATCCGGTTGGAATAAATAAATCCGGTCCCGCCGCGCCGGTACTTGTGATAGTTACCGCTGATGCGCTTTGCAGGTTAATATTCGTATTGTTTG
>JAPLDO010000231.1 GCA_026391715.1 Bacteroidota bacterium | reverse complement strand
ATTTTGGAACCGGAATATCCGCACTTCTTATGATTCCAATTATGTTTTGTTGAAAACAGAAGGCAATGGACACATCGTTGGCGTAAACCTGAATATACAGTCTTATGATGGAAAATTGAATTTTCTTGAAGGTGATGAAATGTTTTATGTTGATGGAGAGAAGCGTCCTTCGATCCACGGAACCGGAACTGACGACTATTTTTCGGGCGGCAACCATTTCAGCGCCGGCGAATTTGCAGGTCCTTACACTGGTTTAATTTATAAAAATGATTCTATAGGACAAATTGCCGCATACCGTTTTCACATCGGAGATCCGATCCCATTTAGAAAAAATATCAAATTGACTTTCGAACATGGACATGGAAATCAGGTTGTTGCCGATTACAGTTCAACCGTTTACTGGTATCAGATGGAACCTCATCAACCATACCCGACTTTCCCAATCGCTGGTCAACGCATACCATTGAGAATAGCAAAGCCTGTACGTATGCTCGAAGCTGAGAAACTGACTTTCAGGATGGAAGGCTTAAGATCAATGGTGGTAAACATGTCGGATTACGGACCGGAATGGGGTGGCAACAGGCAGATGCTGATTGAAGCCCGTGATAAATCATCATTTTGGTTGGATCTGAATGGATTGAAAGAACCGCTGTACAATATTGATTTATATTACACCAAAGGACCTGATTACGGAAATGCCGATATTTATTTGAACGACGTTAAGGCTGGAACTATTCGCGGATATTCTCCGTTTATCCTGCCTAATGGCAAAGCCACGCTTACCGGTTCTCCAACACTGACGGGGTGGGCGCCACAATCGGGAGCTTTTGTTTTCAGGTTTGTCGTAACAGGAAAAGACGCTTCCTCAAAAGGATATAATATTGGTATTGATGGAATTAGTCTGGAACCATGGCGGGTTTATATTCCCGAATGGTATATCATTGGACCATTTCCAAACCCGCGAAAAATCGGGTTTAACCGCCGCGGAATTGATTCGGTTTATCTGCCAGAGGTTTACGTTGACCTTAATAAGGAATATACAGGCGCTAATGGAAAACCTATTCACTGGAACTACATTCAAACTCCCGAAAATGGTTATTTATCGCTTTCCGACAAAATTTATCCTAATGAAATGGTTGTTTCTTATGCGGTTACATACATTTATTCGCCGGATAGCAGGAAAGTAATCCTCTTTGTTGGTACAGATGACGGAGGAAAGGTTTTTTTCAATGACAAGGAAGTTTACCGGTACCTTGGCGAACGAATTGCCGAACCCGATCAGGCTGAGATTGAACTGTCCATGAACCGCGGTTGGAATAAACTGCTGCTGAAAATTGAAAATAACCTGGGGCAGTTCGCCTTTTATGCCAGACTTCTCGATATTGGAAATAAGCTGGTTATCAGCGCCGACAGGAATAATCCACCAGAAAAATAACATGAACCTGTTAAACCGTTTTTATCAGCGAATATTTCTATGGTTAATCACCTTGATTACTTGTGTTTATACCCCGGCACAAGGTCAGAATAGTATTAAGCAGGGCAACCCGGTTCCAGTTAATTTCTGCATCAAAGAACCGGAGATGAAATTGTTTCGGATGGTAAATGAATATCGTCAACTGTATAATCTGCCGCCAATCGCGCTGTCGAAATCTTTGTGTTATGTAGCTTCAATTCATGCCAGAGATCTTATGTTAAATCACCCCGATCAGGGAAGTTGTAATTTCCACTCCTGGTCGAATAAGGGTTCGTGGATTCCTTTTTGCTATCCGAAGGATGAAACTAAAAAGTATTCAGTCTGGGATAAACCACGCGAATTAACTACCTATCCTGCTAAAGCTTTTGAGATTGTTTACTGGGAAAACACGCAATTACTCCCGGATTCAATTTTGATGGTATGGAAAACAGAGGATTACTTCAACGCATTCCTGTTGAATACCGGGAAATGGCAGGGACAATACTGGAATGCCATTGGCATTGCTGTTTTTGAAAATTATGCCTGCGCCTGGTTTGGGTTGGCGACTGATCCGCAGGGAAGTGTAATTGTATGCGGTTCCAAAATTGAAATACCTGCGGCTAAAGATACAGCCAAAACATTATCTCCCTCAAAAAAGCCGGTTAATCCAAAAAATAAACATTCAAAACCGGATACATTGAAATCTGTAAGAAAAGATTCAACGGCTCTGAAAAACCAAAACCCGTTAAAAGAACCTAAACCATCAGAGGCTCTTAAACAAACGCCTGATTCCACTATAACAAATCAATCGGTTAATTCATGGTATGTCATTGTTAAAACAAATTTGTCAACTAACGCCGCCCATAAATTGGTAGAAGAACTCCGATTAAAGGAATACCCCCAGGCAAAATTTCTCGAAAAAGATGGAAAGACAAGGGTTTCTGTTTTCGGTCCTTCTGATAAGGCGTCCGCCTCGGCGAAAATGAAGGAGGTTAAGAAGATTTATAAAGACGCATGGTTGCTCAGAGAGTGACGAAGGGCTTGCAACAACTCGTTAGAAAATACTAAATTTGCACTTTTCGAGTTAATATTTCTGAAAAGATTCCGAACGCCGTGAACCACCAAAATTACCGTTTCATCATCCTGATACTTTCACTTCCAGGGCTTTTATTCCTTCATTCCTGTCTTCCTGAACAAAAAGTGGCTAAAACTTTCATTCAATCACAGCAGGTGATGAACCTGCTTATTAATCCACCCGAAATGGTTTATAAATACAACCACAAAGGCGAGGCTATAGAGGGGTTTGATTCCATGAATCCGGCTCGGCAGGATTCGGCATTGTGGGAAACGAGTAGGTATATTCAGTTCCTCAGCGACAGCATAATTCTCGAAAACTACATGAATAATTTTATTGACGAGCTTCGGCTTCTTGGTTTTAATGTATTCCTCGGAAGCGCTGCCGATTCATTTGTTTCATCGAAACCACAGTCATACACGCTTGATATTGCGCAGGTTCAGATTGATGAATATCTCTATCCGCAGGAAGATGAAATCGAATTTTTTGATTCTGTTTTCTATAAGCGGGTAAACCTGAATGCCGTGGATTTCAGTTGCTGGTTTGATCTGCGAAAAGCCAATGTGGAGAATCCCAGAACCACTGTTTTATATTCAACATCTACATCTTACGACTCCTTCGATGGCCGCTTTTTTACCGATCCCTTTACCGGCAAGATCAGATACCGATATTCCATTGATTCCCTTGCTCTGAATGATGTTTATACGATGGCTGCCTACCTTGGAAAAAAACACGCAGGCTACCTCTACGATTTCTTCCTAAACCAGTACATTGCTAAAAATCTTCCCGAAGGACTCGAAATGACCGATTATTTCCACTTTAACAAGAAAAGAGAGACAATTGTTTCAGCTTACGATGAGCGGTTTGAAATTTTAGGTACGAAATAACCCCCCACAAAATCTTTCTCATAGCTGAATTGTTTTGAGTTCTGCCCTCGTAATAGTCAGTAATACAATCCATGAACCTTGAATTGTCCGAGAGTGTTATATTCCAGCGCCGGCGCTGGAATTTTAATAAAACTCAAAACCGAGAACAGTGTTTTCAGCGCCGCCGACCGTGTTGGAATACGTGTCAGATCAATATCAATGGAGAGAAAAAATTTACGGTATCTCGGAAACTCAGGGATAGGTTGTCCATTTTGCGAGATCGAATTTTCAGAGGCTCCGGTCATACCTTCGGCGCCATATCCGATGGCAATATTCAGCCATTTCGGAAATTTAGATTCGGAGGGCAAAAATGAAGATATGTTTCCTGATATCCAGTATGAATGTCCATTGTAGTCTTTAATCATCTGCTGAATAAGATTTTTTCCTAGCAAATCAGGGCGATACTGGGCGTACTGTGTCTGGTGAAAAGAATATTTCAAAGAAAACTTTTGCTGACGCCACAGCAGTTGCTGCCCGACGAAAATTGCGCTTCCCAGGGTGTTGGCTGCGAGGTCGCCCAATGAAAAGCCCCATTCCGATGAAAAACCGTCAAGGATTTCAATGTTCAGCATATAGGCAAATCCCAGCAATCCGCCAAACCATGCCGCCTGGTTCTCCTTCACGCCTGCCCAGCGATATGAGGTATAACCGATCCGTCCGATATACCATGTGGTAATTACATGTCCGCATTTATCCATCTGCATCCATTCGCCGCCATCGCTGAAAAGATGAAATGCCGATTGCGGATAATCGCGATACCAGGCATAATAAAGTCCTGTAACCGATGCAGCATACAAACTTCCCTCGGCAATCAGTACGCCGGTAAGTCGTCCTTTTTTAACCCCGCAAGCGTCCGAAAGAGTCGAATCCGGCGATTGACCAACGCAATCGGGTATTTGAAAAAGAGGGATGAAAATGAAAAACAGAAGTAAATTTTTGAAGATTGAGCCCATTTTGGTTACCTGATGTTCAATTTATTCAGGGCAGCCTGGTATCTCCTGGCGTTGCGGTTATGCTCATCAAGGGTGGCGGCAAAATTATGATATCCGGAAAAATCGTCCTTTGCGCAAAAGTAGAGGTAATTAGTCGTCTTTGCCATAAGAACTGCCTCGATGGATGCAATAGATGGCAAACAAATAGGACCGGGCGGAATGCCTGCGTAGAGATAGGTGTTGTAGGGTGATTTCAATTCAGTATGCTTTTTTAATACCCGCTTTATGGTGAAATCCTGCGTGGCAAAAATAACGGTTGGGTCAGCCTGTAAAAGCATCTTTTTTTTCAGCCGGTTTAGGTAAACGCCTGCAATAGCCGGTTTCTCATCATCTTTATTACTCTCTTTTTCAACTATCGAAGCCAGGATGACAACCTGAAGAATGGTCATGTTCAATGAATCAACAAGCTGCCGCCTTTGCGCCGACCAGAATCGCTGGTATTCCTTTTTCATTCTAACCAATAGAGCTTCACAAGAGGTATTCCAGTAAAAATCGTATGTGTTTGGAATAAAAATTACAAAAAGCGTAGCCGGCGACACGCCAAACCGGGCAAGAAAGTCAGGATCATTGAATAACCTGATAAATTGACTGGAATCCGTCTCGAACTTCTTTCCCAATTTGCCGGCAAGTTCGCCTGAGGTTCGCACATTGTGAATTGTAATCCTCAGCGGTTCCTGTCGCCCCGAACGTAGAAGATTCACAAGTGAATTGGCGCTCATCTTGTCTTTAATCCTGTACCGCCCCGGAATGATGTGACTGTCGTATTGTTTACGTTTTGCCAGCGAGATAAAATTATCTTTCGAAATAAGGCATTTTTTGATTGATAGAGAATCAAGGATGGTTGTGAACCTGGCTCCGGTTGGAATATACAGATAACACTCTTTCTTTCCGGGAAGGTCGGTGATCGGCGAAAATACCTTGTAAAGAAACCTCGCTGAAGCCGCTAATAAAAGGATCAGGGTAATTCCGATGAGGATAAACGGCATTAAATCCATTTCAGGAAATCGTTGCCGGCTGCGTGGGAATTGCGATTTTTTTTTAATCCTCATGACAAAGCAGTTGAAACATCCACTCATCTTTCCTGATTGCCCCATCGCGCAGCCACTCTTTTTTAACGCCGCAACGCATAAAGCCAAGTTTTTCAAATAACCGGACGCTCGGTTCATTGTCCATCGAAATATTGCAGAAAAGCTGATGAAGTCCCAGATTTGTAAAGGCATACCGAATTAAAATTTCCATTGCCTGCCGCGCAATTCCCTTATCACGGAAAGGCTCAATTATCAGAATTCCTATTCCGGCTCTCTGGTGGAATGGATCAAAATCAAACAGATCAATGGCTCCGACTGTCTGCTTCTGCTTTTCCGGCGCGATAAAATCTATCATCAAACGCAACTGGCGATTGGCATAAATATCATTCGGCGCATCTATAACATATTGTTCTATCTGAAACCTCGAGAAAGGCGCGTTAGTATTGCTAACCCGCCAGATTGAAGTATCGTTTTCCATGTCAAACAGTAGATCAATATCCTCCGGCTCTAAAGCCCTCAATCTTATATTTGTACCGATTAGAAGATTTTTTATCATGGTTCAGAATTTCAGGTCAAACACTCCGGAAAAAACAAATCTGACCGGACCTTCAAGCCAGATATCCCGAAAGTTGGTCCCATTTTGTTTAAATGTTACCATCAGATTTCCGCCTCTGGTCGAAACCGGATAAAATCCGGGATTATCCTGATTCAAAAATGCAGTTACCAGCGCAGAAGCTGTAACTCCTGTGCCGCACGATAAAGTCTCATCTTCAACGCCGCGCTCATAAGTTCTTACAAAAAGTCCTTCCGGGTTGACCTCCAGAAAATTGATATTTGAGCCGTCTGGGGCAAAACGGGAATCATTCCGCAGAGTGTTCCCTTGATGAAGTACATCCAGCTCACTCACGTTCTTTTGCATGGTAACAAAATGCGGCGATCCGGTATCAATGAAAATACCATCATCCAGTACTTTTCCAATCATTGTATCTTTCATTTTTAACCGGATAAGATATTCGTGATTTGTGGCAGATAAAATAACAGCCTTATGTTCTCCGTCAATAGCATAAAAATGCGCAGCGCCATCAATCAAACCAAGGTTCCGCGCATACGCGGTAATACATCTTCCGCCATTGCCGCACATGGTACTTTCCAGTCCATCGGAATTGAAATAGGTCATGGCAAAATCAAACCCGGCTTTTGCCGATAACAGCATCAGCCCGTCGGCTCCTATTCCGAAATGGCGATGGCAAAGGAAGGCAATTTCCTTTTCTAAAGGCTCCCAGCTTAGAATACGATTGTCAATGATAATAAAATCATTTCCGGTACCGTGGTATTTTGAGAATGGAATTTTCATGGTTACATCAGTCTGCAAAACTAACGAAAAGCAATTAATTTATACTGCTTATACCTTTCGGTCAGATTGGAAGTTTTCAACACAGCTTCGAATGGGGCGGAATATGCTAAAGATGACCGTAGCACAAATAATAACTAGAGATGTGTGTCATTTTTTACCTGACCGAAATGGAAAAGCAGTTTAATTTATATATTTGCAGATAAACTATAAAATAACATTATGATTTCACAAAAGAACTTTATCGGATATGATGCAATAATTGCCGAGAAAGTATCTCAATTGCAATATTTTCAAAAACAAGAAGTTTTTGATTTTATTAATTTCTTATTGTCAAAATCATCAATTCAAAACGAACCTACAAATCGAAAAGTAACGTTTGAATGGGAAGGAGCGTTAAAAAAAATGTTTTCAAATATTTCATCAGTTGAATTGCAACATAATATTTGGGAGTTATAACTATGTATTTACTTGATACAAATATACTTTTGGAAATTTTATTAGACCAAACCAATAATGAGAAATGTAAACAATTTATTACTGCTAATGAAGGAAGCTTAAATATATCAGACTTCTCTTTATTTTCACTAGCAATTGTGTTATTTAGAGCATAGGCATTTAATGAGTATTCAAGTTTTTTGAAAACTATAACAGAGACGATGAATATCCGGACTTTGCCCTTTGAAGAACACACTCAAATAATCGAAACAAGCAAACTTGTAAATTTAGATTTTGATGATTCATACCAACATAGTTATCGCTAAATTTTTTTGGTTTGAAAATTATTACTATGGACAAAGATTTCAAAAAAGTGAGAGACATAGATGTCCAATTTTTATAGCGAATAAAAATGGCTGATATAGGTAGCGCGCCATTTGTTTTTTTTCCAACGCGCCTGGCTTACGCATATAAAAAAGCCAAATGTTGACTTTACTTTTTCGTAATTTCCTCGTTTTCGTCTATCTATGCGCAGGTTTTACCTGCTTTGGTCAGGAGACAGCGCGAAGTCATTCAGGAGATTCATTATCTGCCGACACACTTTGCGTTCAGCAGGATATTTTTGATGTTCTGACGAAAAATAAAATTCAGCCTCTTGAAATCCCCTCGAGGAAAGTCCGCGCCATTATAATTCCACTAATAGGTTCGTCGCCTTCAACCGGATTGCAGTTTGGTGTTGGTTCCTCCCTGTCGTGGACATTTGGTAAACATCCGCTTACAAGGTTATCAGCGGGGTCGTTACAACTGTTATATACCACTGAACGTCAGTTGATTTCGTACATCCGGACAAACATGTTTCTTGACCGCAACCGGATATTCATTCAAACAGACTGGCGAATGTATTTGTTTCGTTTGCCAACTTACGGACTTGGAACCGGGACTGAAGACAATATTCCTTTTATTCCTGAATACCCTGAAAATAGTGACAATCATGTAAGTTATGAGGGTGGGAAATTTCCAATGAAATATAACTGGTTCAAGTTTCACAATGTTGTTTTATGGGAACTGGCAGCCCATCTCTATGGCGGAATTGGCTATCATCTTGATTATTATTATGCCATAAAAGATGTTGACCTGAAACTTGACTCGTCATATAATACTGTCACCCCCCACTTTGCTTATTGCACTCTTCATGGATTTGATCCTGAAAAATATGCCGCTTCAGGTATAAGCCTCAATTTTGCTTATGATACCCGTGATAATATCATAAATGCCTACAAGGGGTTTTTTGTGAACATGAATTACCGGTATAATTTTAAAGATATTGGAAGCGCCCGCAATGGCTCTCAGTTTTGGACAGAATTCAGAACATACATTGGATTGTCGGAAAAGATTCCGAGGCATTTGCTTGCCTTCTGGGTTTATGGTAGTTTCAAGGTTACCGGTGAAATACCATATCTCAATCTGATGTCAAACGGTTTTGATCAAATGAACTCATCGGGACGCGGTTATGCCCAGGGCAGATGGCGCGGCGAAGACCTTGTTTACGGCGAAGTTGAATACCGGTTTCCGATTTCGCCATGTTCGGGAATTGTTGGCGGAGTTCTTTTTGCCAATGTTACAACTGCATCAAACCGCGATATGAACGTTCCGCTGTTTGGCTACCTTAAACCAGGCGCTGGTTTCGGATTGCGTATCATGGTTGGCAAATACGATCGTACCAATATTTTAATAGACTTTGGACTGGGAGAACTATCGAAAGGATTGTATTTGCAGGCGCAGGAGATTTTTTGAGGGGAAACTCTTATTCGCTTCAGGAGAAAGAATGATTCGCTATCCTGGGGTTTCACTTGGATCAGTAACGCCGTTTGGTCGCATCATAGCATCCACATCTGCCGCCGTAAGTCGCTTCCATTCAGGATTTATGAGGCTTTTGCCATTCCATGTAAAAGTAACGAGGTCGAAGGTTTCATTGTAAAAATCCAGCTTACTTCCCATATCAGGTGTGTGCTCAATGAAAATAAACTGATCTGGTTGACAATCCTCGCCTTTCATTATCAGTGTTGCAAGGGGAGCGCACCATTCCGTTACCGGTGTTCCGGGGTTCTGACGGTAAATTTCAGTGGCAATGGCAAGCGTTTTGCCATCTTTCAGTTTAACGATTTTTAACCCGCATCTGGAAGGACTTTCCCAATTGCCCGTGTAGTCGAAATAGCTGTCCATGTATTTGGTGAAGGAGGGAGAGGTGTCCATAGGAAGCTGGTAAGTTGGTAAGTTGGTAAGTTGGGTTAGGCGACTTTTGGGATTTTTTTTCCGAAGCTGAGTTCGGCGATGTCGCGGCGGCGGGGGGTGTATGTGCCATCATCATGGACTGGGGTTCGTCCTTGTAGAAAGTATCCCAGGCATACTGGTAAAGTTCTGAAAGTTTTTCAGCCGAAAAATGTTTAGGATGATAGACTACTTTACCGGCGTTGTAATGGTTCCAGTCGGTGTCGAAAATCCTGCCTTGCTTTAAAAGGTCGCTGTAGGCTTTGGTGTGTGGGAATGGCGCAAGTACAGTAAACTCTGCCAGATCCAGATCAATTTCAAGCAGGAAATCAACAAGGCGTTTTATGTCATCATCAGTTTGATTGTCAAGTCCGAGGAGAATGGTTCCTTCAACTGCAATACCATAATCGTGATATTGTTTGACGCGGTTGCGGATATAGTCGGAGGTGTCGAAAACTGCCTGGTAAACGTACCATGCGCCAGCCTGCGCGGCAAGATCAAGAACTTCATTCTTGTCTTCAATTGTATGGCTGACCCATTTTTTCTTCAGTGGAATCATCGCTTTAAAAAGTTCCTTTTCCCATTTTGTATCGAGAGCCAGTGAATTGTCAACAATAAAAAGCCTGTTGTTATCCATCTGAGAAAGCTCTTCAACCACACGTTCAATGGGACGTGGGCGAAACCCGCGACCGCCGAGGTAACGAACTGCGCATGGATAGCAATCGTAAATGCATCCCCTTGAAGCATGGAACAGGTCAACCATCCTGAATCCCTTGTGATAGTAAAGGTCTTTTTTCAGAATGTCGCGACGCGCCGGACCAACCAGGTTCATATCGGGCGGTTTGTTCATGAAGTTGTAAATCTTTTTAAGATCATTTTTCATGAAGTCCTGAAAAACCTGGTCAAGGCGTCCTTCCACTTCTCCGAGAAATACCGAATCGGCATGAATCATGGTTTCTTCGGCGTGAAGCATGGTTGAAATCCCGCCAAAGATCACTTTTTTCCCAAGTTTATGGTATTGGTCGGCAATTTCCCAGCCTCGTTTAACCTGGGTCGTAAGCATCATCGAAATTCCCACAAAATCAGGACTGCCATCAATGACAAGTTCTTCAACATTTTCATCGGTAAAATCAATCTCAATATTTTCAGGAACCGCAGCCGCCATTACCACCGGTCCGTGAGGCGGCAGGCTGAAGATGGTTTGTCCTTCAAGTTTTTCCCATCTGGGATATATCAGTTTGAATATCATCGTTCAATTTTTAAAACGTAAAATCACTTGGCAGCGCTTACTTCACTATGGGCGGGAACGAATATTGGCGTTGCATTCGGTCAGCTTTTTGATGATTGTCAGCTTTTCATTCCAGCGGGGTACTTCAAGTTCAAGCGCCCGGAGATATGAATTCCTGGCATTTTCCCACTGTTTCCTGACCCGGTAATAGTCGCCGGTTAATGAAAACGTCTCATAAAAATTGGGATTTGTCGCTGTAAACTCATCAATAAAAGAACTCTCAATAGTGTCGGTTTGCCCGGTTTGGATTGATTTTTTAAGCGCTTCCCTTAATTCCCTGAATCTCATAAAATGTTTATAGTCGTCGCTTTCAAGGAATGGATCGGAGGGAATCATTAGCTTTTTCACCGACAAACCTGAATCCTGGCGAAGCGCTGCAAAATTATGAAAAATTTTATCAAGGTCGTAACATGTATAGGAACCGAGTTGCCAGGGCGCGGTTGAAACCCAAACCAATAGTTTTTCCGGGCTAAAAATTATCGAATGATGGGATATAAGTTGGTTCATTGCTTTCTCGTTTCCCATGCCAATATTTTTGTTATTCAATCCGCGCTGATCGCGAAGGATGTTCGCCGCCTCTTTGTAATCCAGTGGAATCGAATTTGTAATATCCTGGATCAGCCGTTTGTAGCGATAAACGGAGGCATTTTCATTCTTGTTACGGATATTCAGCGGATCGTTGGCAAAAACCGGCGATTGAAAATGGTTGGCGCAGGCGATGTAATCAGAGGAAGACTTTACAATGGCAATTTTAAAAGGCGATTTCTCAATGATGGCTGCCTGATGATCCTGCGCCGATCCAATAAGGATTGATTCCGATACAAAGGTTTGCCTTTTTTTTGCAATTGACCAGGCTTCGCTGATGTTTTGCGCATATTGAAGGATTTCGCGAGCCAGGATCGAAATGGGAGTTCTTGCCGAACCCGGAATGTCCGATTTCGCGGCATTGATAGTGACAGTCAGCCCTTTTTCATTCATTCCCGATACCGCGCCGATCATTCCTCCCCATGTAACCATCATAAATGGATAGCCCTTGTCGGGTTTTTCAAAACAGACAATTTTGTTTTCAGCGAATTTATCGCCGACGTAAAAATCAAAATTTCGTCCGACGATCAGGGAACTGTCTTTTGATTTTGAATCCCAAACGCCAAAGCTGGTGCATCCAACCAGAGCAAAATCCTGAAGTGCGTGACCGACGTCATGCGCCGAATGATAATTCAGCATCCGCTGATAGTTTGAGCCGATAAATGAAAATCGGGGCGAGGCGGAAAGCGAAATACCGAAAATTTCTTCCTTGTATTCATCGGTTAAATATTCATCGAGATCGCGGTTGAACCAGCCGATAAAGTACTTCAGAAAACGCAGGTAAAAGTCGGATGGAATCATTTTCCTGATCTGATCAATAAATGCCTGTTCCTGGATTTCAATCAACTGTTTTGAGAGTTTCCCGGCAATAACTCCGCGTTGATATGGCTTCCCTTCAACATACATTTCCCACAAACCATCGGGATTTTTTTTTAGCCGGTTAACGCCAATACGATAATCATCGGCGCCACGATTTTCGACAGCAAGGAGATTTACTGATGTTTCCGCAGGTTTTGGTTCCTGAATCCGGGTTGAAAAATAAAAGGCGACAGAAAATAAAATGATTACCAGTATGGTGCAGACCAAAACGACGCCTGATCTTCTGATCCACCTGTGTTTCAGTTTAGACATCTTTGATTTTTTTTAACAGGTATTCATAACCCAGGATTTCGCTGCATGTCATAACGGCGCCAACCGTTACACCCAAAACGCCGTGAAGATTAATATTCTGACCAGTAAAATAGAAGTTTGGGATTTTGGTTTTCGGCGTTACCAATGTCGCCTCTGGCTCGATGTAGCTTTTCCGGATTCCGTAAAGCGATCCATCAGGGGTACCAGTGTAATCGCGGTACGTGAGCGGCGTTGAAATTTCCATAAATGCGATTGAAGAGGGTAATGACGGAAATTTTTGTGAAACCAGGTTCAGCAGCTTTTCAGCCCTCTGATTTTTAAAATCAAGATATTCCCGACCTCTTTTTCCCACGCTGGTTTGTTCCCATTTTCCTACCTCAGAAAATTCCATATAGGTAAGAATGGTAAGTGTTTCCGCAAATTTTTGTTCCATCCTATGGCAGGCAGTGGAAAGTAGAAACATCGAGGGCCACAGCGTCTCATTGTTTGATTCGGAAATCCACGGGTTATTGGTTGAATGAAAGTAGAAATTGTGGTTTAGGTATGGGAAAGTTCCAGGTTTGAGCGATATAAACAGAATAAACGGCGCGATCGTATTTTGCAAAGATGTTATTCTCTTTCGGAAAGCAGGTCGCCATGAATCTTCCGGCATCATGCTGATGGTGGATGAAGGATGAATGTTTGAAATGACTATCCGGGAATAGAATGTTTCATTATTGCCCGCAATGATTCTGAATTCATTGTTTACCGGCTCAATGGCGGAAACTTTTCTGCCGGTAAGAATTGAACCGCCCTTAGATATGATTTCACTTGCAAGTATTGCCGCTATCTGGTCGCTGCCGCCAACAATTCTGTAAGCGCCTGAGATGAAGGAGTGGGCGATAAGCGCCGCAACATTCAACGGCGCCAGGCTGCTTCCGCCATAAAGAAAATTATTGCCTGCAAGCGCCGAAGCGAGCGCAGTTCCAGAACCAGGATGACTTTTACCTAAGGCTACATCGTTAAAAAAGGCGCTGGCGCTGATGTCCGAAAAGGAGTGACCATGACGAGCTGTAGGCAATTCAAGGTTGTAAAGCGCGAACGACGAGGCAATCTGCTGAAGCCGCTCAATGTAACCGGATATTTCTTTTGCGGCATCGGGGAAGTAGGGGAGAAGGCGCTCCCTGAAATTTGAAAATCCCTGCGCAAGCGGAAACTCCGTATCTCCGAATCCGATAATGTCGAATCCGTTAATATCAAGTTGTTTGAATTTCAACTTGTTGATCAGTCCGAAATAATTCCAGTACCGGTTTAGTGGCTGGCCGGGGCCAAGTGCTCCGATGTAATGAACGCCGGTTTCAAATTTGTTTCCATGTTTCGTGAACGTAAGCAAATTTCCGCCAGGCTGCGGTTGTTTTTCGATGATACAGACATTCAACCCCTCCTTGCTAAGAATATAGCCGCAAAGCAAACCGCCGAGACCAGAGCCTATAATGATCGCATCATATTTCGCCGCTATTTCTTCGGTTTTCCGCACGCGCTTATCCTCTGATGATAAAAAGGTTATTAGAAGTGATTTTTTTATTATCAACTATCTCCATGTTTAGTCCGAATTCAGTGGCAATGGCGTTGATTTTTGCCGCCGAAGTAAAGTGGAGAATTCGTTCGCTTGTCGGCGTTTTATTAAAACCGGTATTGGTGGAAAATAATTCGGTGAGCGCCGATTTTTTGTGCCGTTCCGAAAGATCAGAATTAGCCTCGCGTATTAGTAAAACTCCTCCCCTTCTCAGGTTCGACAGACATTTCCGGAGAAGTTCATCCTGTTTTTCAGGGGTCAGGTAATGCAATACATCGCTCAGGATGAATCCGTCATTCGGAGCGATCAGAAATTCGGAGACATCGGCGCAAACGAAGTTAATCCGTTCATTTTTCGAGAAGCAGTTTTCGGCGACAGTGATTTTCCGTTCATCATAATCCACGCCGGTAATTTGTCGCTTATCACTGGTAAACATTAGCATGTACGAAATAAAACCGTATCCGCAGCCAAGGTCGAGAATAGCTCCTTCGCGGGGCATCAACTGGTGATAAAGTTCATAATTGTTTTCGAGTTTCAGCTTTACCCGCAGGTACCATTCGAGTACGGGACCCTTTAAAACATAGTTCAGCGCAAGTTTCCGGCGGTAATAACGAGCCGTTCCCTCCTCCGATTTCATTAGCGCGTACTGGCTGATGTAAAATTGCCTGAAACTTCTCGCCCTCTCCTGGTAGGTTGTTCCGAAGGTATTATCGTCGCATGACACCCGGCTGAGGATCTTCATTCTGAAACTGTTGGGTTTTCCCCAGAAAGCGTTTCTGCCCAGAAAATCGCCTGATCCGAAAACCACCATCGGTAATATGTCAACCTGAAGCTTTTCAGCAAGGTAAAACGCGCCGCGGTGAAACCGTTGAATCCGATGATCGGCAGAACGATGTCCTTCTGGAAAGATTAGTACCGAAAAGCCTTCAGTAACTTTCTCCTTCAATAATCCGATGAGGTTATCAAGTCCGAGGTCAACATTATAAAAGTTTGCCAGCCGGGCAATCGGACCAAAAATGGGAGAGCTGTAAACCCAGGAAGTTGTTAGAATGATAATTTTCGGGTAGAGCCTTAGAAATGCAGGCGTTTCAATCAAACTCTGATGATTGCTGATAATGATTGCCGGTTTCCGAAAATCTTCGCCGGTCGGGTTGATTAGTTTTTGATCGTTGACAAAGGTAACGGCAATGTATGCTTTGGAAAACCAGCAAAACAAACGATGAAAGAGCGCCTCCTTTTTTTTCCGCCTCACGGGAAGCAGTAAATTTATCAGCGTTCCAAGAATCATCAGCGCGACAGCGATAGCCGCAATGTTTCCCCAGGTAAAAAATGTTCTGACCATATTGTTGAAAGTAACCGGAAAGGTATTTCTTTGGGTGCGCGAAAGAATAACGCCATTGAAAATCAGCGGCTGAAAAACAAAAGAGATTACAACAACAGAAACCACGCCTACAACTGAAACCAGCGCGATTGAATTCAACGCCGGATGACGGGCGGCGAATAGCGCGCCAACTCCGAAAAGCGTGGTGAGCGAAGATAAAATTACCGCAACTTTATAACTTTTCATGTCATCCTTCCCGGTTATCAGCCGCTGCTGCATTCCGCGCATCATCAGGATACTGTAATCAACGCCGAGTCCGAAAATAAAAGAGGAGACGATGATGTTGAAAATATTGAACCTGATTCCGGTCAACCCCATAAAACCGAGCGTAATCAGCCAACTGAAAAACATAGGTAAGGCG
Organism: Bacteroidota bacterium; assembly: GCA_026391715.1. Classification (GTDB taxonomy): domain Bacteria; phylum Bacteroidota; class Bacteroidia; order Bacteroidales; family FEN-979; genus CAIVAT01. The sequence goes on along the minus strand of JAPLDO010000231.1, from coordinate 35,270 downwards.
GTAAGCAAACCAAGCCCAAGCCTGCCAAGTGAGAAAATCAGCAGCAGCGTAACAAAAATCATTGACAACGAAACAAGGAGGTCAAAATCATGTCTTACATTTTCAATGAACCGTGAAGTAAGGGTTTGTTTATCGAAAAGGATGTACCGGGAATTTGCGGGAAATGCTTCGTAAACCTTATCCTTATTGGCTTCGCCGACCTGCAGGATGGTTGGGGCAAGCGTGCGGTCAGGTGTAGTTGTGAGCCAGTCGGAAAGTAGTGATTTTGTCCTGACAGTTATTTCCAGCGCCGGTAGCGGTTTAAAGGTTTTATCCAGAAGATTATAAAAACCATCGAAGGCTTGTGCGCGGAAACCCACTGTTTTCCCTACGTCCCGAAGCAGCGCTCTTAATCTGGTTCGTTTTTCATCGCTCCAGAATCTGTTCCACCGGACAATTTTCAGCCTCTGGAGGGAGTCGGAACTTAGCAAAAAACCAGCGTCGGTTTTTCCCTTAACAATTCCGGAATTGATCAGGCGTTGAATTGAAGAAGTCAGTTTTTCCTTGTTTCTAAGAGCTTCCTCAATGTTTTTACCAGTTGAAACGAGGTAGAGATTTTTTAGTTTATAGTTACTTATCTTATCCAGGTCGCTTTCGGCTTTTGCAAGATCAGGCGTGACAAAGCTGAGAGAATTCATATTCGTTTCAAACTCTGTTTTTCCTGCAAAGAACATACTTCCAAGACCAATAATGAGAATAGCCGCAATCAGCCATTTTTTTTCTTCAAACCGTATCCCGGCAAACCGGTCAATGAAATTCGGTTTTCGCTGGACTTGATTTTTAAATAACTTTTCGCCAAACAGATGCGGAAGAAAAAACAAGGTAAAAAAAGCTGCTCCCGCCACGCTGATTGCCGAAAACCAGCCCAGATCCTGTAAAACTTCGGAATTTAGAAAAGTGAGACAAAGAAAGGCGCCAATTGTTGTCAGACTACAAATCAGAATTGAGAGAGACATCTCCCTTATGGCTTGCTCAATGTTGCCTTTGTTGCGGTAATGGTTTACGAAGTATAATGAATAGTCAATGATGAGTCCGAGAATTACCGAACCGATTCCCAATGAAATGGCTGAAATTTTTCCTTTGAACAGAAACAGCGTGGCAAGCGCCAGGGCTGCGCCAAAAATGGCGGGTAATAAACCAAGCAGAGGAACCCTGATGCTTCTGAAATACCAACCAACCAAACTGAAAATCAAAATCAGGGAAATCAAAACCGTTAAGGCAATATCTTTTTTTATCTGGCGGGCATTGGCAACTGCAACTGCCGATCCGCCAAAGTAACTGATTTTAAAGGCGGCTTTGTCGTGTTGCTTTAAGTTCTGAATAGTATTATCAAGGATGGTTATTAATTGATCGTTCCGCGAAGTTTCGCTTGAAGGATGCGATGGAACGATATAAATAAGCTGGTGACTAAAATCAGATGAAAACACGCAGCCATCGTGAAGTTCAAAATTTCCGCCTGCCTGAAGTGATTTTAACTTTGATAAACCGAGGTTTGATATTCCCAAAGGATCGGCTTGAATACGCTTTTTTAAAACCATGCCGGCAGGAGAAAGAACTATTTTGTAATTCTTTTCGAGCGCGCTTTTCACGAAACCGGGCTGAATCATGCTGTCAATCCGCCGGTAGTCTGACTCTTCCAGAAATGATGGCAAATGCGACATAACCATTTCCATCATGGCAAGAATAACTGAATCGGAAGCCCTGAATGTAATACTGCGGATCAGCCCTGAATCAATATGAGAATTGAGAGAATCAACCAGCGTTTGACCGAACTTTTCAAGCGCTTCCGGATTTGCAGGTTTTAATGTATCTTCCAGTGAAACGTCAATGATAATTTTGTCAGTAATGGCGAGGTTTTTAACAACAAAACCTGTCAAATCCTCCCTGGAATTCCCTTTGATGGTTTTGGAAATATCTTCTTCAAATCTGATCCCTGAAGCGAGTAAAAGCAATCCGGCGAACAGTACGCCCAACAATAGAACGAACAGAATTTTCCGGGCGCTGAAATATCTGTAAATACCAACGAGAAGATCAGACATGCGATTTTCTGAACATTTGGAAAAGAAGAAAAGAGAGCAGACCAAAAACCAGAGCAAGGGAAACGCCAAGAGCTAAACTTCCGACAATATACTGGATAAGGTTTTCCTTAATCCATTGAAAATTAAGTCCTGAATTATAACGGAAGCTATCAACGTTAACGCCGAGTATCCAGCCGCCTGCAAGGTAACTGAGAAAGAGTATCAGAGGAAGTATCGGAGGAAGACTGATATTGGATGCGGTTACGGCGACAAATTTATTTAACTTCAGCAGGTGAGCCAGTCCGATTGTTGTCACAATCTGCCACCCCCAGAGTGGAGTAACTCCGATAAAAAGACCAAGCGCTACCGAGGAGGCGAGCCTTGCATTGGAATCTTCACTGTTTATAACATATTCGCGAATAAATTCCCGCATTGATTTCTTTCCCAGGCTTCTGAAGAAGGCAACCGGACGAACCCACAAAAGAGCCATAAAAACCAGCACACTATTGGTAATACTGACTCTTGTAAAATCCCTGAATTTCCTGAAATGTGAAACCCTGATTTCCTTTGGCGCGTAATAAACCTTCACAGGCAGAGAGAGAATCTTAACATTCCGCCATGCCAGCCGTACCAGAACTTCAACTTCAAATTCATATTTCTTTGTGAAAAACCTTTTGATCTCCTTGATTTTATTAAGAGGATAAAGGCGGAAACCCGTTTGAACATCGGCGATTCTGATTCCGGTTTCAACCTTAAACCAGAAAATCGAAAAATTGTGACCGAAACTACTTGTACCGGGAACTCCATCCTGCATCATATTTCTTGCCCCCAGAATTATGGAATCAGGTTCTTTGGCAATAAGATCGAGAAACAGCGGAAGGTCGTCAGGAAAATGCTGTCCGTCGCTGTCAATGGTAACGGCATACCTGAAACCGAGTTTTATGGCAAGTTTGAAACCTTGGCGCAACGCCCAGCCTTTTCCAGTGTTTACGGGAATGTTAATGATTTGTAGTTTCGGAAACCGGGTGAGAATGAAGGCAGTATTATCGGTGGATCCATCGTTTACCACGATAACATCGCTGGTGTGTTCCAAAACTCCGTTTATTACATCAGCCAGTGTATTTTCATTATTATAGGTTGGGATGATGACGCAATAACTCAGGGATGAATTCTGTTTCATCCCATTAATAGAAACTTCGTGTGTCATCAGGGTTTATTACTTGACCAGCCCTTTCGCCCAGCGGCAAATCATGTCAATCTGAGCCGGTGTTGGAACATTATCCGGGTTATTGGCGCGCCATTTTTTGGGAGGCATTGAATTTTTTGTAAGTTCTTTACAGATGGCGTTAGCCTTTTTAATCTGTTTATCGGCGTCATACCCACTCCATTTCGAAAAATTCACCTTCATTTTCGCCATTGACGAACCGTCGTCGGCGTGACAATCCATGCAGGTTTTTTGAACAAATTTCATTATGCTGTCCGGAAGTTCGGTTCCCGGCGCTACCGGCAAACTTTTTCTCGCTCCGGTTGCTGTTTGTGGATTAAAAATCAATAGAGCAGCAAAAAGAAATGATGCTGAAAACAGTGAGAAAACGATGATTTTTTTCATGGTTAATTTTTTTTGTTTTTACAAATGTAGTCATAAATGCCGGGTCATAGATATTCAAGAGTACCTTTCCCGACGCCGGAATATTCTATCTTTGATTCACTGGCTTTCTATTTCACCTTCCCCTGAAACCCCACTTTATAATCCTCGAACTGAGTTTTCAGATAGGCATTTGAACCAAACCAATTCAGTACTTTCTCAAATTCACGGGGCTGTTGATAACCTGCAATAACGGTAAGTTCCTGACCCTTCTCATTCAGAAAGACAAATGATGGATAGGACAGTTTTCCGCGCAGTAGTTCTACCGCCAGTTTGTGTGTGCTCCGGCTGCCGGCAGGGTTTGGGTTGACGAAGGTTTGTCCGTCAAGTACGATAGTATCTTTGCGTTCGGCATTAAACTTTACGCAATAGAAGTTATCGCTCATATATTCGGCTATTACCGGGTTTGCAAAGGTTTCGGAATCCATCTTCTTACACCAGCCGCACCAGTCGGTGAACATATCAATGAAGATTTTCTTTGGTTTCTTTTTGATCAGGTTATAGGCGTCTTCAAAAGAGTACCATTTGATTTTGGATTCTTTAACTGCTGGTTTTGCCGGTTCCTGCGCAAACAGCGAAAATGAATCGCATAAAATGAGCAAAATAATAACTAAAATAAAAATGTTTTGCTTTTTCATAGACAAAAGTTATAGTTCAAAGTTCATTTTTCATTATTCATTCTTCAAAGTTAAATTCTCCCTCGTCCCTCGTCCTTCGTCCCTCGTCCCTCGTCCTTCGTCCCTCGTCCCTCGTCCTACCCATGCCGATCCATCTCCCTCTGCATATCCTTCTGCTTCAGCGTTTCCCGTTTGTCGTAGGCATGTTTTCCGCGGGCAAGGGCAATGTTCAACTTGGCAAGACCGTTTTCGTTGATGAAGAGTAACGTCGGGATTATCGTAAAACCCCGTTCCTTAACTTTTATTGCCAATTTCTTTAATTCCCTTTTGGATAAAAGCAATTTCCTGTCGCGTTTGGGTTCGTGGTTGTAATGAGTTCCAAAGGTATATTCAGCGATGTGCATATTTCTGACAAAGAGTTCAGTTCCGGTGAAAGTGCAGTATGCGTCGGCGAGGTTGGCTTTGCCATCGCGGATTGACTTGATTTCAGTGCCGGTAAGCTGAATGCCTGCCATGAGCTCCTGAACGAGAAAATACTCATGGCTGGCGCGTTTGTTCCTTATGCTGACCTTCTTTTCCACTGTTATTTCTTTTCGGGCATCAACACCACGCGAACATAATGGTCGGGGTTGAAATACTTTTCTGCCGTGTTTTTCAGATCGGCGACAGTGACTGCATTCACACGGTCTTTGAAATTCAGTACCGACTCGGGATTATCTTTGTTGAAATATAGCGATTCTATTTTCCGAAGCCAGAATTCATTCTTTTCCATATCGGTTTCTCTGCTGCGGATCATTGCTTCCTGCGCTTTTTTCAGATCAACTTCGGTTGGACCTTTTTTCCGAATTTTTTTGATCTCCCCGAAAACGGCTTTGGTCAATTTCTCTGTCATTTTTGGCGAGCACCCGAACATCAAAATCATCTGGAAGGAAGGTTTTGGATACTGATCAAGGTTTACCATTACCTGCGGAGAGTAAACCCCGCTCATCTTTTCCCTGATAACTTCAATCAGTTTTATGCTGACGATCTCCTTAATCATGTTCAGGTTTAGTACATTTTTCTCGTTCCATTCAATCTTTTCCGACATCACAATTCCAACCATGCTCTGAGGGTCGGTTCCTTTATTAAATGTCAGGTTGGTGATTCCTTCGGCGAATTTTGGAGAAGTATCTTTCCATGTTTCATTGCGGTTGAGCGAAGGCAGATTGCCAAAGTATTTCTCAACGAAAGGCGTAATGGAATCCACTGAAAAATTACCAACCAGAAAAAACTTGAAATCGCTGGCGTCGGAAAACCGGTCTTTATAGATATTGTATAATTTATCGAGGTTAACTTCGGCAAGCTGCGAAGGCGTCGGGAAGATGATATTGCGCTTGTATCCGGGATAAACAACCTTGAATAACGTATCGTAGAAAGTCATAATCGGACTGCTTTTCATGAACTTCATCTGATTTTCCATCTGCGACATAAAAGCTTTGAAAGCCGAAGTGTCTTTCCGAGGCTGATCAAAATAGAGATATACCAGTTGCATCAACGTTTCGAAATCTTTTGGCGTAGTATTGCCGTTAAATCCTTCCTTCACATCATCAATTGAAGGATTAATGGTAATAGTTTTCCCTTTCAGTTTTTTTTGAAGTTCGATATTGTCGAAGGCGCCGATGCCGCTCATGTCCATTACCTGCGTAGCGTAGTTTGCCGACATAAAATCAGCGTCAGGCACAAGTGAGTTGCCGCCAGGACTGTAAGCTGAAATGAGGATTTCATCGTTTTTAAAGTTAGTCGGTTTCAGAACGACTGTCACGCCGTTCGATAGTTTCAGTTCGGTAAATCCGAGTTCTTTGTTTTCTTTGCGACCAACTATTTTTCCCGGAATAAGTTCCTTCTGAACAAGAGGCTCGTCTCTGACATTATCAACATAAGCTTTCAGCTCAGTTGTTTTCGAATTTTGAATAATTTTAAGTACATCAGCTTCCGTTGGTACTTTTACCCCTTCCTTTTCAGGCGCCATGATTACAAGTCCGAGATTATTGTCGGTTACCCATTTTTTTGCAAGTGCATTGATATCTTCGAGAGTGATGCCCGGAAGAAGATTCTTCAGGTATTTGAATTGCTTCTGAGCGCCCGGAATGGCGTCTTGTGAAAGGAAATTACTGACATACCGGGTACAAAAATTCCGTGATTCGGTTTTGTCAAATTCTTTTGAAGCCTTTTCGTACCGGCTCAGGATATCCTCTTTCTGGCGATCAAGTTCAGTGGAAGTAAACCCAAAACGCTTCACCCGTTCATTTTCGGCGAGCAGCGATTCGAGACTCTTGTCTATCTGGTTTTCCTTGGGCATTGCGTTAATCATGAAGGCGTCTTTGCTTCTTGAAAGAAACCTTCCGTAATTGCCCCCGGCATAAATGTATGGCGATTCCGGTTTCTGCGTGATTTCATTAAACCTGTTGTTCAACATTCCTGAATAAAGTTCAGCCATAATTTCCTCCCGGAAATCGCCCAGTGTTTTGTCAGGACTAAGCGGATGTTTGTAAAAAACAATCACGAAATTGTCTGTAGCCTCTTTATCTGAAGTGATGGCTATTAGCGGCTCAGTGTTGTCAGGAATATCGAACATAGCGCGTTCTCTGGGATTTTCAGGATTTTTCAAACCGCTGAAATGGGCTTTTATTTGCGCTTCTGCCAGAGCCGGATCAAGATCGCCAACTACTACCACGGCTTGCAGGTTGGGGCGGTACCAGTCGCGGTAAAAATCACGAAGGGTTTCATGTTTGAAATTTTCAATCACCTCAACTTTCCCAATCGGCAACCGGTTGGAATATTTTGAACCTTTAAAAATGATCGGAAAAAATTTCTTCATCATCCTGTCCTGCGCGCCTAAACCAAGACGCCACTCCTCAACAATTATCCCTCTCTCTTTATCAATCTCTTTCCCGTCGAGCAGTGCGTAATGCGACCAATCCTCCAGAACGCGGTAGCCCTTTTCCACCAGCGACGTATCGTCGGTGGGAAGTTGAAGCATGTAAACGGTTTCATCAAAACCTGTGTAGGCATTTATATCGGCGCCAAATTTCACGCCTGTTTTCTGAAGAAAATCAATCAACTCATTCTTCGGAAATGTACGGGTGCCATTGAAATTCATGTGCTCCATGAAGTGAGCAAGCCCCTGCTGATCATCATTTTCGAGAATTGAACCTGCATTGACTATCAATCGCATCTCAATGCGTTTTTCAGGTTTTTTGTTCTGCCTGATGTAGTAAACCAGCCCGTTATCGAGTTTTCCAATTTTTACATTAGGATCAATTGCCAGAGGGGTGGTGAGATCAACCGTTTGCTGCTGGCCGAAAACGGTTATGGCAATGAGGATTAAACCGATCATTGTCAATGATTTAAAGATTTTAATTTTCATCTGATGAGTTTTAAAAATCATTTGTGGGTAATTCAATGCAAGTTTACCAATTTTCCGGCAAACATTAACATCATATCTTAACAGAAATCCCAAAGAGAAAATTGATCAGCGCCTGTGGAAAGTAACCATTTGCCTCATAGTAGTTACCATCCTGAATGTACGGATAAACCCATCCGTTGGTTTCGTACTTAACGCTAAACAGGTTGTTGACGGCAAGGGTAAAGCCGATCTCTTCAACCAGCTTTGTCTTCACCGAATACATCGCGCTTAACCCATTCACGAAATAACCATCCAGCGACCTGTCGTTATTGGAACTATTATCAATATACTGTTTCCCTACGTATTTCGAATTAAAACCGATAGATAGTTGCGGGATAGGTTTATAGGCGATCACGCTTCCTGCGATAATCCCCGGTGAAAAGGAGAGGTTGGTTTTTCCGAGAGAAATGCTTTGCTGTCCAATATAGTTCCAGGCAACATCGTACAAGTCAATATATTGAATAAAATCGCTGATCTTATTCCGGCTGAATGTTGCAGTGACATTCCAAAGAAGCTTTTTTTGAAATAATTCAAGCGCCGCCGATAACTCCAGTCCCTCCCGGAAACTGTGAGGCACGTTCACCATCACCGCCTCGCCTACATTGTTGATTTCCCCGGTAAGAACAAGTTGATTGCGGTAATCCATGAGATAGAAGTTAACTCCCAAAGTCAACATTGGCAATCGAAGAGAATACCCAAGTTCGTAGTCATAAAGCGTTTCATTTGTCGGTTCTTTTCCGGGATCGGAATCCTTGTAATTATTCCTCGTTGGCTCTCTGTTTGCAACTCCAAAGGAGAAATAAAGATCGGCGCTTTTGTTGATGGACAAAAAGAGACCAGCTTTCGGGTTGAAGAAGTTAAACAGATGCTGTTGATCAAGGGTGCGAAGGTTGTCGAGAGTCCCTTCCATCTTGTAGCTCACACGCCTGTATTGAATGTCGGCAAAGATGTTCAGCTTTTTAAAAAACCGGTAATTCACTTTGGCATAGACGTTGAAATCTTTCTTCAGCCCTGTATTGTAATACCAGTTGCGGTTGTTGTCGCCGTTTGATGCAAATTCAGCCCAGATAACCTTACCAAAATGTCTGCCATAGTAACTGTTCCACGCGCCGCCAATACTCAGTTTTAGCTTATCCGGGATGGTAAAGTTGCTCGAAAAAGTGATTCCGTAAAAATCGTTGTCCATTATCTTACGGTTAATCAGGTCGGTGGAAATGATGGTATCGTTTCCGATAATCACGTTATCGAGACCGTAATCAGAAAAAGATTCATTCTGTTCATAGTTTTCATAATAACCTTTCCCTTTAGTGTAATGTGCGGCGCCGTTGATATTCCAGTTTTTCGTTAATGCCTGCGAGACGATCAACTGGTAATTGTCCTGCTGATAATTATCAACCTGATCTTTGTAATAGGCAATATTGCCATTTTGGTCAGAATATTCCCCTGAGGGGTTATATGTACGGTTTGTGGCGAGAGAATCTTTTGGGACTCCGTTCCAAGCCTGATATGTACGCTCCAGTCCCGAATAAGTTATCAGTTTAACGGTTGTATTTTTCCCATAATATCCGCCCGCGAGGTAATAGGATTTAAGATTCGATGACGCCCGGTCAATGTAACCATCGGAACGGATAAAAGAGAGCCTTCCGTCAATGCAGAATTTGCCTGCCATCAGCCCTGTTCCAAAGCGAAGCGTTGACTTGAATGTGTTATATGAACCTCCGGAGAGGTCAAGTTCTCCATAAGCGTCCTGATGCAGGTCGGAAGTAAGAAAATTGATCGAAGCCCCGAATGCGCCGGCGCCATTAGTGGATGTTCCAACTCCCCGCTGTATCTGAATATCTGCGGTAGAAGAGGCAATGTCGGGCAGATCGACAAAAAAAACTATTTGCGATTCCGGATCATTCAGAGGAATGCTATTCACGGTGACGTTGATGCGCGTAAGGTCTGTTCCCCTGATGTTGATTCCGGTATAGCCAATTCCGTTCCCGGCATCGGAGGTTACGATCACCGATGGACTTTGGAGGATTAAATACGGGATGTCCTTCCCAAGGTTCATTGCCTTGATATCTTTATTGGAGATAGAGGAATATGCAGTTGGATATTTTTCCTGCGCCCGTGTGGCTATTATGTTTACCTCCTCACCCAGAAGAGCGGCTCCATTAAGTTTCAGTTGAATGGTAGTGTCGTGATGAATAACCAGCATCTGAGTCAATGTAGAATATCCAACAAAAGAGACTTTTAATTCATAAGCCCCCTCCTTCATATTTAAAATGCGAAAAGACCCATCGGCATCGGAAACTGCCTGTTGAAATTTATTTCCAGACGAAATGTGAGCTCCCGCAAGGGACATTCCTGTGATTTGATCGGAAACAGTTCCGGAAAGTGAAAACTGGGCGCTGACATTCAAATTAACCGAGATTACTGCAATGACCGTAATCGCCGAATAAAGTACATACCGGATGCACCCATTAAATGTATGTTTCATTTTTGTCATTTTTCCTACGCCGGCATTACCCGGATCAGGTTATTGGGGTATAATCTCAGCCCTTGTATTAAGGCACCCCCTGAGGAGAAGAATTGAATGCAAAGTTACAAAATTGCGATTATCTTTGCCTTTAAAATCCAAGCCTATGAAACTACTTATCATCAACGGGCCAAATTTAAATCTGCTTGGAAAAAGAGAACCAGCGGTATATGGAAATCAGAGTTTTGAGGTTTTCCTGAAAAAGCTCAGAAAAAAATACCACGAGATAACCATCGAGTATTTTCAAAGCAATGTTGAAGGCGAAATTATCAATGCGTTGCAAAATGCGGGGTTTCTCTATGATGGAATAATTCTTAACGCAGGCGGTTATACGCACACTTCAATTTCAATTGCCGATGCGATGAAAGCGATAAAAACTCCGGTTGTGGAAGTTCACATTTCAAACATCTTTGCCCGCGAGTCTTTCAGGCACACTTCATTTCTCGCTGCCAATGCAAAAGGCAGCATTATCGGTTTCGGGCTGGAATCCTACAGGCTGGCGATTGAAAGTTTTCTAATCTAAATAGAACCGCTCCTTATTAAGTTGCGAAAATGTTCGTTTTCCCCGGAGATAATATTCAGAAACGATATTTTTTCCATAAACATAAGCCATTGAACCATGTTTCAGGGATTTGCGTTTTTGCATGGTCTTTCGGTACGACCGGTAGAAACTGAAATGGGCGCGGGTGACAGCCCAGAAATCTTTGAAACCTGCCGAGAAAAGGAATTTGACGGCTGCAATGCCATCGAGGAGCAACCTGACGGCAAAAACTTTGACAAGCCGATCTTCTGGCAGATTTTTATAGAGAAGGTAAAAGTTATTCCGGAAATTGAGGTATGTCTTTCGCCATGAAACTTTCGGCAAAGTCCCTCCGCCAATATGGTAAACCGTTGACAGCGGACAATACATGATTCGATAACCATTGTTTCTCAGTCGCCAGCAGAAATCAATCTCTTCCATGTGGGCAAAGAAATCTTCATCAAATCCCCCCATTTTATGAAAAAGTTTTGCCTTTACAAACATGCAGGCGCCTGTTGCCCAGAAAACTTCACAGGCGTCATCATATTGCCCATGATCTTCTTCAATAAATTGAAAAATTCTGCCGCGGCAGAAGGGATAGCCGTATTTATCAATAAACCCGCCTGCGGCTCCGGCGTATTCGAATTTTTGAGGTTCATGAAAAGATCTGATCTTAGGCTGGCAGGCTGCCACAGAATGGTTTTCCTCCATCTGACTGATAACCGGCATAATCCAGTTTTCGGTAACTTCAATATCGGAATTCAGCAGGATATAGTAATCGGCTTCAATCTGATTCAGTGCGACGTTATAGCCTTTTGCAAATCCGCCATTGTCGGGATTCTGAATTATACGTATATCAGGATAATTAGCATGAAGAAACTGAACAGACTCATCAGTGGAGGCATTGTCGGCAACAATTATTTCGGCAACATCCTTGCTGTAAAGGATCAACGCAGGCAGGAACTGCCGCAAAAATTTAACGCCGTTCCAATTCAGAATAACTACAGCAATACGCATTTATCAATTAAAAATTAAAAATTACGAAAACCTCGTCCCTCGTCCTTCGTCCTTCGTCCCTCGTCCCTCGTTTTCAGTCGTAAAATTACAAATAAAAGCACGGGTAATTTTTAATTTTTAATTTTTAATTAATTGGGCAACTCCCAATAGTCAGTTTGCATATCGCCCCATGCGCTGATTACCTGGGTGTCCTGAAGATCGAGGGTGGTAAAGATACGGTTTCGGAGATCAATTTTCCAGCGGAGGTTATATACTTCACCTGTAGCGTCAGAGTGGAGAAGCTGGAAATCGCTGGTAACCATATCGGGCGAATAGAAGACAAATTTCCGGTTTCGTTGATTGTTATTCAGGGTATAATATTGCCATATTTCATAAGGATAATTGGATGGTTCGCTATACTGCGTACTTCTCGTATTGGGGGGACCATATTCGAGATAAACCCTTCCCCGGTCGGTTTGATATCCTTTTTTGATGGGAGTTCCGAAGTTGACTTGTACTTTGTAAACCATGTCCTTATAATTCAGAAATGATTGTTGCGTATTAACGGCGTCGCGCTGAATCCAGAAACTGTAAAGAAACTGTTGCATAGTCTTCAGGTCGGATTTTTTCAGGGATTCGCGAATAAAGGCTTTTTCAATTCCGGTGGCAATTGGATAAACGCTGTTGATATACTCGCGGATAGTGTCGGAATTGGTAATTTTTTCAACAAATGTATTCACGGTTTCCGTGGAAGTAATATCTCCCAAAGCAACCTGAGCGCGCGGGTTAATTCGCTGGAAAAATATTTTCCTTGAGGCAATCACTTCATTTTGCTGATTTCTTGCTTCAACAACCAGATTGTAATTGCCTGAGGCAAGATTTTCTATTGCCATTTCGGTTAACAATACGTTCACCGCACGCGGAGTTTCCTTCTTCACTCTCGAATAATCATTCAGACGAAGGTTACTCTCAAAAGATTCGATAAAATGGGAAACGATGAATTTCTGACCCTGACCAACTGCCTTTTCCATGTTGTATAATTCACAGTAAAAGGTCATTTTAGATTCATTTTCAGGAAAAAATGTGTATGTATATGGCACAAGATCATAACCACTTTTGGTAAGCTGTGAGGTTGCTTCACTTTTGGTATATGATTTAACCAGTTCAATTCCCGAAATTGATGGTTTGTCCAATGGAAAGTCAATAGTGACGGTTTGATTAAAAGGCATTGCCGGCGCTGATTTATTTTTATCAGCCAGTTGAATTTCAAAATCGTAGGTACCATTGGGGATGGCTATACGTTGCTGATCAACAAAATTGAAATCTAATTTCAAAGTGTCGGCAATTTCGTTACTTGTTAGTTCATATTTTTTGAAAGCTTTGATTTCATTGGCTTGCTTAAATGTCATCAGAACATTGACTGTTGCCTGGTATTTGCCATTGTCTTTCTGCACAAATTTTACGCTGTTTGCAGCAACTGTAAGGTAAGTTTCTATATAAGGACCTTCGGGAGAATTGAATGTAGCATAAGAAAGGAAAGCCCAAAGATTTTTAGATTGAAGATTGCCGCCGCTGAGAATCATCAGACCGACCAACATTGAGAAAGCTATACTTTTCATGGGAAATTTGGTTTTTAATTGAGGAAAACAATCACGCTGCAAAGATACTCCCGCACTGCTGAACATGCAAGGAAAATCGGTGAATCCCGTGTTTTATCATTTATCCTGATTGAGGTAATAGCCATTTTTTATTTTGGGGTTGATAAAATTTATGTAATTTTGCCCCCGGAGAGATGGCAGAGTGGTCGATTGCGGCGGTCTTGAAAACCGTTGACCTGCAAGGGTCCGGGGGTTCGAATCCCTCTCTCTCCGCACAGCAACGATTTAAGCGACTGTTTAACAATACGTTACAGTCGCTTTTTTAATTTCACACACGGAATAACACACAATATAATTTTCTGAATTTATCCATCTAATTGGCGAGGCATTTGAGTATTATGCCAACAGATGGATAAGCTTGCAGAATTATCTTGAAAATGGGATGTTGGAAATTGACAACAACCTGATTGAAAATTCTATCCGCCCTCTGGCGCTGGGCCTAAAGAACTACCTATTTGCCGGCTTCAATTCATCTACTTTGACAACCATCGTCGCTGATCCCGGCGTTTTCATGTCGCAATGATTTTTAGCGCAAAGGTAAACCGGATCGAGCTATTGGCAAATATAGGGTTGGTGGGACGGATACTGCAAAACCAATTTTTTCAACGAGTCGGAGTTAATGTAAATCCAATCCATTGAGCATATAGATTAAATGGAATAGCGATTTCGAAATTTCGGATAGATATTCATTAACGGCTCTAACGCTTCCGGGAAGAGTGAAAACAAGCGATTTTCCCATTACGCCAGCCACTGAGCGACTCAACAGGGCAGCCGGTTTATCGGCGCCATACTTAATTCTGACGGCGTCCATAATTCCAGGAATTTCCTTATCTAACAACGGTTTTACTACATCAGGAGTAAAATCTCTTGGTCCTATACCGGTGCCTCCGGTAGTAAAAACCAGATCAACATGATCGTCTTTTGCCTTTAACAGAAGCGCTTCAAGCTGGTAAGGATCATCGGGGATGAGATAGGCGCTTACAGTATATTTAAAATCTTCTTTCAGGAAATGGGCGCCAATAAATTCTTCAATCTGCGGACCCGACTTGTCCTCATACTCTTTGTTGTACGCCCGGTCGGATAAGGTAATTATGACTATTCTGAAAATCCTGGGACGATATTCAAGTACATCGCCTGAGCGAAGATTTCCTGGGCGCAAAACGCGGGCAAAGATTCCCTCTTTCGGCATTACGCAGTTTCCGACTTCGCGAAAAATGGCGCAGGATGTTCCATGACACTCTTTCCCGATTTGGGTGACTTCCATTTCAACATCGCCACATAAAAACCGGTCAAGCGGCTTGGTTTTCCAGAGTTCTATCCCTTCAGTAGTGATGTTTTCGGCAAATTCACCGTAACTGATTTTTCTGCCAGCCTGCTGTTCAAATTTTCGGATACTTTCCATACCGAGTAAACTAACCTGCCGGTTCCAGGGTCCGCTATGCGCATCGCCCGCAACTCCTGCATTAGTTAGGTCTATAAATTCAACCGGAGTTTTTATAGTCCCTTTTTGCGCGGAAATATTGACTGATAATACATGAATCTGTTGCATGAATTTTTAATTTATAATTGCATTCCTATCTCTTCCTTACTTTTATTGATCAGATGAATATTGTCAATTACCATTGATTTATCAACGGCTTTGCACATGTCGTAGATTGTCAGAAGGGCAACCGAAACCGCTGTGAGGGCTTCCATTTCGATTCCGGTTTGACCGGTGCATCTGGCAAGGCTCTCAATAAGGATTCCCGTAGAATCGAGGCGTGCCTTTACGTCGAGTTTGGTTATTTGCAGCGGGTGGCAAAGCGGTATCAGTTCGCTGGCGCGTTTTCCTGCCTGAATGCCCGCGATTTCGGCAATGGTGAGAACATCGCCTTTTTTCATCTTGTTTTCCCTTATCAGCGCAATGGTTTCAGGGTTGAGAATGATATGCCCGGAGGCGGTTGCAGTTCTGATATGCAGTGGTTTTCCGCTTACGTCAACCATGTTGGCTTTGCCAAGATCGTCAACATGAGAGAGTGATTGTTTATCGTTTGACGCCATATAATTAAAAATTGAAAATTGAGACTTATTCGGTAACTAAGAAAAATTTGGCTAAAGCCAACTGAGAATTATCCATTACCCACGACCTAAAGGTCGTGGCAATTCAGTCGTGGCAATTCAGTCGTGGCAATTCAAGTTGCTCATATACCCTGTTCGTAGCCGAATTTTGATTTTTCTGATATTATCCTCCAATGTTATAAAAGTTCCCTGTCACGCTGACGCTGCCTTTTTCAGGTTTCATTCCAACGGCTTTGTTAATTGCATTTCTGACCCCAAGTTCACGGATACTGTATTGAATATCGCTGAAAAGGCAAGGGCGGATCATTCCATTGGCAGTAAGCCGGAGTTTGTTGCAGCGGTTGCAATCGCCTCCATGCCCGTTTTCGACAATAGTAAAGCGACCATCAGAAAGACTCATTTCGTGGATAAACCGAACCTCAAGACCATTTGAACTACAGAAATCTCGCACTGCTATAGCGTCTGGTTCATCTGAGGAATTACGGACGACACAGTTGATTTTTATCGGCGTCAGTCCCGCCCTCTTTGCAGCTTCAATTCCATCAAATACTTTGCGCAATTCACCGCCGCAGGTTGTCGCCCTGAACTTTTTCCGATCGAGCGTGTCAAGACTTATATTTATGCGCTGAAGTCCGGCAGCGGCAAGTGGTTCCGCAAAATCAGCGAGAAGAATGCCGTTGGTTGTAAGAGCTAAATCTTCTATTCCGCTCACAAGAGCAATCTGTTCAATCAACGAAACAATGCCTTTTCGGACTAAAGGTTCGCCGCCGGTTATTCTAACTTTCGAAATTCCCAGCGCTACAGCCTCGTAAACCACATCAACAATTTCTTCGTAACTGAGAATATCAGAATGGTTCATCAGTTTAACGCCTTCCGACGGCATACAGTAGCTACAGCGAAGGTTACAGCGGTCGGTGACCGAAATTCTTAAATAGGATATCCTGCGATTAAATCGGTCGTACATGTACCAAATCTCCCTGATTAATAATAGTAGAGCCGATTTCCATGATCATAATCGCATCGGCAATAGTAAAAGCGTTAATATGAGCAGAGCCATGATAATCAACCGGAAATACTGAGCCGTCGCGGATTTGAACAGGAATCAGCGATTTTCTTTCGGAGCTTCGCCGTGAAAACCTGCAACCCATCGGAAGGATGAACTCTTTCGGTGAATAGTTATGCCCCATCATTTTAAACAGGAACGGTTTCACGAGGACTTCAAACAAGACGAAAGAAGAAACCGGATTGCCGGGTAATCCAAAAATATATTTGTTATCCCGACGACCAAAAACAGTTGGTTTCCCCGGTCTTATGGCAATACTTTTGAAAAGTATTTCGATGCCGAGTTCCTGCATGACAGCCGGAACAAAATCAAAATCGCCCATTGAAACGCCGCCGGTAAGCAGCACAAGGTCATTCTCATTCATGGCTTTTTCGATGATGTTGGCAAGCGAGCGAAAATCATCGGCGGCAATTCCATAATATTTGTGAATAGATGGCGTAATGCGAATCTGGGATTCGAGTTGACTCGCGTTGGAATTTCTTATCTGCGCATTCTTGGGAACCACCGAAGGTTCAACCAGTTCATCTCCCGTGGAAATGACGCCTGTTTCCGGAAGTTTAAATACCGAAGGATTTACAACGCCAACACTTGCCAATACTGCGATTTGAGCTGATTTTATAATAATGCCCTTTTCCAGAACTATCTCGCCCAGCCGGATATCCTCTCCTTTAAAGCAGATATTTTTTCCGGTTTTCTCTTTTGTAAATGCAACCTTATCTCCCGCTTGTTCAACTGTATCTTCTACCATTACAACACAATCGGCGCCTCGTGGAACCATAGCGCCTGTCATGATCCGGGAACATGTGCCGCGTACGATGGTTTTTTGCGGAACAATTCCGGCGAGAATGGTTTCAATAATCGCCGCTGGCAACGTGGTTTGCAAATCTTCCATCCGGCAGGCAAATCCATCAACGGCGGATTTATCAAAAGGAGGCATATCAATATCGGAGACGATATCTTCTGCAAGAATTCTTCCCGAAGAACCGGCGAGCGAAATATTTTCAATCGCAGGAAACACGGGTTGCGCCATAACTATTTTTAATGCTTCCTCAAAAAAGATCATACGTTAATTGTTTATAAACCTTACCGCAGTAGCTTTAAAGTGTAACCGGCATATTTTTCCGGCAGTCAGTTCAAAATGTTCAACCGATTCATGGGTGACAAGAGCATGAAGTTCAATTCCGATATCAACAATTACATCGAGACCGCCGCGAGTGGGAATAATTTCCACTATTCTGCCTTCAAAGTTATTGGTCGCGCTGGTATCCACAGGTTCCACCGAAAGAAAAATATCTTCCCCTCTGATAAGTATAAAACCCTCTCCCGCAGTAATTTCACTGACAACGCGAATTACGATGTTTTCATTAATATGGGCAAAGGTAACTCTATTCCCGGTAACGAGTGTAGCGCGAAAAAAGTTCCTGATTCCAATGAAATTGGCAACGAACTCGTTTACAGGTTGATGAAATACTTCAGAAGGGCTGCCGACCTGAACAATTCGCCCATCCTGAATTACCGCGATCTTTGTTCCCAGCGAAAGCGCCTCTTCATAATCATGAGTGACATGCAAAATGGTTTGTCCGCCGGCATGGATTTTCCTGAGTAATCGCCGGAGATCGCTTTTCAGTTTTGAATCGAGCGACGAAAGCGGCTCATCGAGCAGCAGTATCAGCGGATTTTGCACAAGGCTTCTGCCAAGCGCAACACGCTGTAGTTCGCCTCCTGAAAGAGTGGAAGGATAACGGAGTAATAAATCTTCAATGCCTAATTCAATGGCAATATCATTGATTTTTGTTTGCTTTTCCTTTTTTGTCAGCGGCATACCATGCAGAGAATAGGAAATATTTTCGGCAACCGTAAGATGAGGGAAAACGGCGTGATCCTGAAAAACAAGCCCTATTCCGCGGTGTTGAATCTTTTCAAAAGTGACGTCCTTTTTTTCGAGCGTAATGGCGCCGCTATCTGGAATTACCAGTCCAGCAATAGTTTCAAGGACCATTGATTTTCCTGCGCCCGACTCTCCAAGCAGGATGAAGTAATCTCCTTTTTCGACGGTAAACGAAACTGACTTCAGAGAAAAATCGGGAAAGGTTTTGGAGACGGAGGCGAGGCAGAGCAATTGGTTGATGGGTTAGGTTTTCTTTTCGCGGGCGAGCCAGCGAAGGAGAATAAATAAGGTAAGCGATATCAGGATAAAGAGAACGGAAACCGGGCGGGCATATTTTAATCCGAAGGAGCCGAATCGTTCATAAATAAGGATTGGAGTAATCATGGGGTGGTAAGCCACTACGATAACCGCTCCGAATTCGCTCATTCCGCGGGCAAACATCATAATCAGACCGGAAACAATATTTCGCCATGCCAGAGGCAGCGAGATGGTAAAAAACACGCGGGTTGGCGAGGCGCCAAGGGTAAGCGCAGCCTTTTCGAGACGAATCGGAACGCCGGCAAAACCGTCTCTCGCAGCATTAATTAAAAACGGAATGCTCACAAAAGCCATTGCAATGGAAATCCCCAGCGGATGCCCAACGAAATTTAACCCGAGCGCCGATCCCATTTTCCCCAGCGCCGAATCTCTCGAAACAAAGCCGAGAATGGCAATACCGGCTGCTGAATGGGGAATTACTACCGGCAGGTCAATAATGCCGCTTACCAGTTTTTTCAATGGAAAATTTCTCCTCGCCAGCAAATATGCCAATGGAATTGAGGCAAAGGCAAAAAAGAGCGTTCCTGCCAGCGACGTCCAGATGGTTAGCCAAATACTTTGCCTTACTTCCGCTTCATTGGCTGTTTCAAAGAGCTGGTTGGGCGTGGTATTTAAAAACATTCCCAGCAACGGAGCGATGATAAACAGAAGAACCAGGGCGCCTAGGAGGTAAAAAATAAGGTGTATTGCTGAAAGGATTTTCAAATAATCCAATTTTGCATCTTTGCGCCTTCGATGGAAAAGGAACAAATGTTTTGGGAGAAATTCTATTCAATCATCAGTTTTCCGTTCAGATTAAGGTTTTTCCCTTTGATCAGGTAAATATACATGCCGGATGGAAGGTTGTTTCTCTCAATAGTAGTTGAATTAGAAGTAACATGTTGGCGAAAAACCTCTTTGCCGACAAGATTCAGGAGAATAAATTGGGTACCATCGGAAGGGCTAACTCCATCAATCACAACCCGGGCGGTGTTTTTCACGGGGTTTGGGATAACCCGAACAACCTGAGTTGATTCCGAAGTTTGATCCTGAATATCAAGAATGGGTGAACATTGGGTTCCAACTGCGTTTCCCCAGGTTTCAGAACCTTTTTTGAAGTAAACCAGTTTGTTATATTCCTGTGAATCGGCGTCGCCCCTGAAATATTCAGATTGTCCAAGACCTTCGGAATAACCGCGGTTTACGGTAACGCTTCCCATTGGGATAATGAAGCAGGAATTTAAAAAACGATATTTGTCCTCCCCGATTTTTTTGGTCTGGCGGTTATTCATTGCCTTCATAAACCTGTCGTATTGTGAGGCGTAAGTGTTTTTTCGGACAAACTGATCGGGATAACGCATGATAGTTGAATCGCTTGCCATTGCAGTAAACTTGTATTTTACCGTCAGGGTATCATGGATATAGACATGAGTGTTTCCCGGAGTTGTAACTGTACTTCGGCACCTGTCGAATTTGTACAAAGCTGAATCGGTATTGGCGCCATACAAAGTTTTCACGATAACAGTCTGAATTTCCTTCCACGATGAACTGGGATTACCAATGTAAGAGTTGATATATCCTGAATAATGAAGCGCATCGCCGATATTAAAATTATAAACATCTTTCCATCCAAATTCCTGAACGCCAATTACCGGTTTCAGCTTACCAACAATGGTGTATTTTGTAGTGTCAAAAGGAACATTGACCATATCGAAGGTATTGGAAAGACCGTAATGCTTACTCATAACAAATGTTTTCCCATTCCAGGGATTAACCTGGGGAGTGCCATCGTTACGTTTTGCCTGGAGTTCCACTTTCATAACATCATCAAGAACGCCCATCACAGAATCCTGACCCGCGAAAATAACTTTGGCTTCGAGGAAGATTCCACTTGTGACTTTGGCGAATCTCCATGTAGTATTAATCAGGGCTTTGGTATTGACATAAACGGTATCATTATTTCTATTAAAGAAAAGAAACATTCCATCACTTTGTCGCCTGTAAATTTTCCTTCCAAGGATTGAACCTTCGGTAGTATCGCGGCAATCAGCAGCGGTATCGCGGATGGTGGCAAAAGAGTAGAAAATGGTGTCGCCATTTCCAACTACAGTTGAACTCGTTGTTTTATAAGCCTTTAGGGTGGTCAGGTTCATTTTCTTGTAGAATGTGGGACCGGCTGAGCAAATGTTGGTGTAGTTCTGGGCAGTTAACCACACAGGAGCGACAAGCAACAAGGTAAATATGATCTTTTTCATTGTAGATAGATTTTTTTGCAAAAGTAACGAAAAAAGTATTTTATTTGATTTTTTTCAGCGCCTCATCTGTTGCCACCACCAAAGGACTGATGCTGATCTCAGCGCCAACAGCATTTTTCATCCAAAGCTGAGGAATAAGTCTGCCTGCTGAATAGATGCGCAATACTTCATCGGCGAAATTTTTTCCTTTGAGAAATTCGTCTATCTGGAAGTCAATAAGGTGACCAACCGGATAGTTGGAAAGGTAGAGAGGATTGTCAATCATGTGCGAATAGATACCGAGAATGGCTACGTCCTTAATCCCGAATACCGGCGCATAGTACTGGTTCCATACTTCAATTGCCGTTTTCACAACGGTTTCCTTCAACTGTTCCTTCGTTGCAGCGGGGTTTGCATAGAGCCATTGCCACACCTTCATATCAATCAGCGAAACGCCCATTATTTCATAACTCATCCAGAAATTGTCAATGGCAGCCAAAGCTTCTTTGTTTGGATTATCATCCTTTTTTCCCAGAAGCATAAGGTCGCGTTTTTGGAATAGAAAGGCGATAGCTTCAGTAAAAGCCGTATTAGGCACACCCTGCATCATGTAATTATCAACGAAATAGAGTGAAATGGTCTGCTCAACGTTGTGACCAAGCTCATGAACGGCGATGTTGTAGCCTTTGTAATTCATGCCATCGGCGCTGATGCGTGTCCGCAGATGCGCTTTATCGCCCTTCATCTGGGCGCCCCAGGCATGTCCGGATCCGCGGGCAGGATCAACAGCGATATGCGAAGCGATCTCTTTTGCCATGTCGGGTTTGAATCCAAGTTTTATGAGGATATTGGGGATATCGGCTTCGAAGGCGGCTGTATTGGGATATTTTGCACGAGTGATTTTATCAAGTTCATCCTGGTTCATAGAACTGCGCGCTTTGAATCCGTCATACCATATATCATAAGGTTTTAATGGTCGTCCGAGGCGTTTGGAGATAAGATCGCCAACCTGTTTTACCTGTGGCGAAGAGCAGAATTCGGTAAATAATTTTTCGATCTGCTCAAGCGGAATCTCCATGTTAAGGTCAAATGCACGCTGAATGTAAGTTGGATACATTGGCGTGTATTGATCCATAGCGCTCATAGCTTTGAAATTGTTCAGCAGATACTGGTAGCGGGCATCCGGCTCCGGAGTGCAGACGAGTTCTTTACCATCGCGGTAAACCTTGTTTGTAGAGGGGTTCCACTGCAACGTACGATTGTTGATCACGCTGTCGGGAATATCCTGGTTTATTATGTGAAGCATTACCTCATAGATCATTTCCTGCTTTTTCATTCCTTCGTCTCCTTTGTTATAATTTGCCTTCAGTTCATCGCGCAGGTTCCAGTGGGTTATAAGTTTCATATCCTTGGCAAAGTGGGTTTTCATCTGATCGTCAACCAGGTTCCCGACATAGATGTTGTAATTGGAAATATAATTGTCAGATTTTGTCAGAGCTTCGGCAACCTTCACATTTACATCGGCAGGTATTCTGGAAGTGAACATATCCCCCATTCGCGCATAAGCCCACTCGCTGCGAGTCCATTTGGCGCCGAGTTCTTCCTTTTCCTTTAAAGTAAACATCGGGAAGTTAATTGCGGTTACAAATGCCAGTTTGTTATTGAAAAAGTCGTCGTTGAAATGGGCGTTTGGTTCATAAGATGCGAAAATTTCATCAACATCGAGCATCTCGCCAATGTCGAGATGCATACCGCGCTTCAGGTCGAGGCTGATCATATTGAAATGTCCGAACAACGATTCCCAATTGAAGGATAGGCGTTTAAAGAGAATTTCCAGTTTTATCGGATCGCTTACAAAGTATTTAATGCAGAAATCCTGGAAATTTTTCTCAGTTCCATCTTTTGCCGTCCAGAGAGCGGCGCATTGTTTTACCCCTTTATCGAGGCGAATTTTTCCGGCTTCTCCAACCGAACTTGCAATTTTTCCCATAACGGAATCAATAGTTGATTGTTTTATGAATTGTGTCGCGTTTTTTTGTTCGGCAACATCTTTGGGTTTACACTGGCTCATCATAAAAGTCAGTGGAATACAGAGGATTAAAAAATACTTTTTCATAAGTTTTGGGGTTTGTGAACGAAGTAACAAAGGTATGAAGTTATTCAGATTAAATTGTTTGCTTGTAAAGAACCTTTTCCTGTTTTTTATTTCCCAAAACCAGATTACTTTTGCAAAACTTACCAACTTACCAGCTCCCATGAAGCAACTAATCGAATGTGTACCCAATTTTTCCGAAGGACGCGATATGAACGTGATCAAAACGATCACAGATGAAATTGAAAAAGTTGAAGGCGTTAAACTACTGGATGTTGATCCGGGGAAAGCCACAAACCGTACTGTGGTTACCTTTGTTGGTACGCCGGATGCTGTTATTGAAGCGGCTTTCCGGGCAATCCGCAAGGCTTCCGAAGTGATTGATATGAGTAAACATCGCGGCGAACATCCCCGATTCGGCGGTACTGACGTTTGTCCACTTGTGCCTATCGCAAATATCACTATGGAGGAGACTGCCGGTTTTGCGCATAAACTCGCTGAAAGGGTGGGCAGGGAACTTGAGATTCCTGTTTACTGTTATGAAAGCGCAGCCCTTACCGATGAACGCCGTAACCTTGCCAACTGCCGGGCAGGCGAATATGAAGGATTACCAATGAAACTGCAAGATCCTCACTGGAAGCCGGATTTTGGACCTGCGAAATTCAATCCCCGTACAGGCGCTATCGCAATCGGCGCCCGCGATTTTCTGGTTGCTTACAACATTAACCTGAATACTACTTCCACTCGCCGCGCCAATGCCCTGGCTTATGATATCAGGGATAAGGGGCGTCCGATGCGGGAAGGCAATCCCGTTACCGGAAAGATAAAAAAAGACGAACTTGGCAATGAAGTCTGGATTCCGGGAGCGCTAAAAGCGTGTAAGGCGATCGGCTGGTTTATTGATGAATACGGCATAGCACAGGTTTCGATTAACCTTACCAATATCAGCGTTACTTCCGTACACGAAGCTTTTGACGTGTCGTGTCAGAAAGCAATGGAAAGAGGTTTACGGGTTACCGGTTCTGAGTTAGTTGGTTTGATTCCCAAAAAAGCATTGATTGACGCCGGTAAATATTTCCTTGTGAAACAGCAGCGCAGCGTTGGTATTTCAGAGGAGGAAATTATTAAGATTGCAGTAAAATCCCTTGGACTCGATGATCTTAAACCATTCAATCCCCGTGAAAAGGTGATTGAGTATTTGCTGGAGGATAAGAATGATAAGCGACTGATTGGAATGACTGCCGAAGGATTTGCCAATGAAACAGCCTCAGAGTCGCCGGCGCCTGGAGGAGGCTCTGTTTCTGCATATATTGCCGCTCTCGGCGTTTCGCTCGGAACGATGGTTGCCAACCTGTCGTCGCACAAACCTGGCTGGGACGCCAGGTGGGATGAATTTTCAAGTTGGGCTGAAAAGGGTCAGAAATTGAAGGATGAACTTTTGTATCTCGTTGATGAAGATACGCGCGCATTCAATAAAATTATGGATGCTTTCGGCTTATCCAAATCTACTGAGGCTGAAAAAACCATCCGCAATGCAGCCATTCAGGAAGCTACGCGCTATGCCATTGAAGTTCCTTTCCGCACCATGCAGAAAGCTTATGAATCTTATGAAGTCATTGGCGCGATGGTTGAATTTGGCAATCCAAATTCGGTAACCGACGCCGGCGTTGGCGCGCTTTGTGTTCGTTCTGCGGTGATAGGCGCCTACCTCAATGTCAAGGTAAATGGGGCGGGTTTTAAGGATAAGGTTTTCCTTGATGAAATTCTCCGTCAGGCAGATGAACTTGTGATAAAGGCGAAGGCTGCCGAAGATACTATTCTAACAGCCGTACTGGCAAGGATTTCTTCATAATGGAAGACCAGCGGGTCAATGGTTACTTTTTCTGAGGACCCATACAACATTCGTGGGAACACGACTCTTTTTTCATAAATTTCCCCTCCTTGTCAAAAAAGAGTTTTTCATAAGTTTTACCTTTATTAACACAGATATCGAAGGTAATTGTTCCCTTTTCATCAACCTTGAATATTTTGCCGATTGAAAATCCGTTGAAGTTTCTTTCAATGTATTCTTTGATGGGTTTCTGCAATTCGGAAGCCTGCAATTCGGTTTTAGTCTGGGAAATTACAAGGTTTCCAATCATACTTAAAAACAGAAATATAATAATTTTCTTCATAATTGATGGTTTTACAGAAAAAACTTTTGCAAAAGTGCTGTCTGATTCTGTTTTAATTCTGGAGGGTTTGCCTGCCAAAATTGACGTTCATCTCATGAACGCCTTCGCGATGCAGATAAGAAATTTCAAACTTGTAGAGGTTTGCAATTCTTTGTACAATTGAAAGTCCCAATCCGACTGAATCCTGATTGCTGTCCGATTTTCTGAACCTTTCAAATAACTGTGCAGGATTTGTTTTTAGAATCTGACCCGAATTGGTGATTTTAAAAATGTTTTGGTCAACTGCTATTTCAATAAAACCCTGGTTAATATTGTGTTTCATTGCATTGGAAATGAGGTTTGAGAAAAACGTTTCTGCAAGCGAATGGTTCATTTTCAGCATGACTGGGCTGATAAATTTTGTCGAAAGCCTTATCTCCCGATGCTCAATGAGATCGGAGAAATGATCGATTATGGTATTGATGATTTTTTGCAAGTCAATATCTTCGGTTTGAAGAAACTGATTGTTATCAATTTTCGAGATCAGCAGTAAACCCTGGTTTAACCTGGAAATTCTGTTGGTTGCTTCATAAATATTGCTAATCAACCGGTATTGGTTTTCGTCGAGGTTCTCTTTTTGAATGAGTAATTCGAGTTTTGATTTTATAATGGAAAGCGGCGTCTGGAGTTCATGGGAAGCATTTTCATTGAATTCTTTAAGATTCTGGTAATCCTGACTGATTTTTGCAGACATTTTTTCCAGCGCGTCGTTTAGCAAATTAAACTCGTGTATCCTTGTTTTGGAAAGTTGGAGAGGCTGAGCCTTATCAATCTGGTAATGCCCGAGTTTTGCAAGAATCCGGTAAAAAGGAATCCAAACCCTGCGGGCGATGAAATAGTTTGCAATTGCAAGCGTAATCATCAGGCTGATAAAAACAAGCGCCACTGCGATAAGAATTTCAGCGATAAGATTTTCAGTTTCTATCAGTGGTTTATAAATGTTTATTGTGTATCCTTTATTTCGGATGGAAGAATTTTCGGCAAAAAGGTGTCGGAAAGAGGCAAATTCGCCGAGATCGCTGTCATACATCAGCGTGTCGTGAATAACGCCATGTTTTTTCAAAGGCGTATTAAGGATTGTGACGTCAATCATGTGACCGAACACCAGCCGGAAATCGGGTACGCTATCGGAGTAATTTATGGTTTGTTCCACCAGTAATTGTTCCACTTTCAGCGTATCATCAATCTGTTTCTGAAAAATATGGCTCAAAAGCCGGTAAAAAATCAGTCCGCTAAAGATGAATACTACAAGGGAAATAATCAGGTATGAACGAGATATCCGGCTTAGCAGTTTCATCGGTTAACCTGGAATTTCAGTGAATTTATATCCCATTCCGTATATCGTGTGGATATAATCTTCTCCGCCTTTGTCAATAATTTTTTTCCTGATGTTTTTAATATGAGTATAGATAAAATCAAAGGAATCTGCCATATCCATCTGATCTCCCCAAAGATGTTCGGCAATGGCTTCCCGCGTAAGAACCCGTTCTTTATTGGAAATGAAAAAGATGAGCAGATCGTATTCTTTTTTTGTCAAACCGAGCGATTGACCGTTTACCATTGCCTCCATCTGTTCGGGCAGGATACGGATTTCATTAAAGATAATTTCATTTGCACCGCCAAAACTTCTTCTTCGGATGATTGATTTTATCCTGGCATTGAGTTCGGAAAGGTGAAAGGGCTTGGTGAGGTAATCGTCGGCGCCGATTTCAAGCCCGGTGATTTTATCGTCAAGAGAATTTTTTGCAGAAATGATGATGATTCCGGTTTCCGACCCGTTTTTTTTCAAACTTCTGATTATATCCAATCCGTTACCATCCGGCAGTCCGATATCAACAATTACACAATCATATTGGTAAAGGTTGATTTTTTCATGAGCATCCTCGAAATTGGGGACAACCTCGCATAAAAATTTCTCTTTGTAAAGATATTCGCTGATGTCTTGCGACAACTGAGGTTCGTCTTCGATGAGTAATACTTTCATAGCTGAATTGTTAGTTGAATAACGTTAGCGAAGTGGCTGCCCATCAGGGTGTGAGATTTTTCACGCACCTCACCGGAAAGGCGTTGGCGCGGCTTGAAGGATAAAACGAAACGCCGGAGTTGATTGTATTGAGACCCCGCGCAACAGCGGAATTTGTTGTTATCGGTTCGGCTGTCCAATACATTGTTCCCTGGTCAGACCCGGAAAAATGTGACCACGCGTTATTCATATAGTAAACGCCATAAGGTACGCCGTGAAATCCAGTTGCAGGAAGCATATCTTTTAGAAAATTACCTGCAATGCCATTGCCGAGTGAAAAATCTATCAACATCTGCCATTCGGTTGTTGTGGCAACATGCCAGCCAGGCATACATAAATCCTGATATGTGCCAGTTTGCTGATACTGCATCATCTCATCCCACTGGTAGAATCCGCCACTGGAATCACATAGCGACGACTCGTTATTCCTGCAATATTTTTCAGGAAGGCAGTTATCTGTTTGCGGAACCAATTGGTTAGTGAAAGCGCCATAACCGAGGTTGACGGCGGTCCAGCATCGTGAATTTTCGCCGGTTCCAACATTAAATGTCTGATATGTTTTATCGTCGCGTACATCTTTGATCATTCCCGGACAGGGATTATTGGCGTTTGAACTGAAAACCGATATGATAAAAGTTTTCTCGCCGAAACAATTGTAGGTATTGGTATATCGGTAAACGACAGTATGTCCGACTCCAAGAGTAGCGCTTCCGCCTGTAACGCCGTTGTCGGCAGGATTGAATGTAAAAACGCCCGGAAATGGTTCCTGAACGCCAGGTCCGGTATAGAACTCCAGATGAGGATGATGCGGTGAAGTCAATGAAGAACTGGGCGCCGTTGTTGGTCACTTGCCCTGTTAATCCGGTGTAAATCCATAAGTAGTTTGATGCGTTGGGAATCGAAGAAACTTCAAACATCGCTCCCGTTTGTGGTTTACAGAATGTATTTCCGTTTATGCTGCCGATGATTCCGGCGGCTCCTGGTAAGGGATTAACGATGACTGGCTTAACAGACTGCTGACCGAATCCGCAATCGGAATTAAAGCCGCGCACTTTGATATCGCCGCTCACTGCGGTAGTTCCGAAAGTACATGTAATCTGATTGGTATTTGCCCCTGAAAGAATGGTAACTCCGGTGGGAACAGTCCATTCATAGCTTGAGATAAAGTTTAATGGCTCGATAGAATAGGTATAAGCTGTTGTCCCCTGGCAAACCGGATTAAGCGGACCTGTGATGGCGCCGGCGGCAGGCGCTGAAGGGTTGATAAAAAGATTCAGATTTGACGACATTCCGTCGCCACAAAAATTACTATGGCCATGAACGCTGATCAGCCCCGAAGCTGTGGTTTCGTTAAAATCAACAGTAATCGAGTTTGTATTATTTCCCGCAGTTATGGTGGAACCTGACGGCAATATCCAGATATAACTATCAGCGCCTGTGATAACCGGAATCTCATAAGTTAATCCGTTTGCAGGCGTACAAATAGTATCGGTTCCGGAAATTGGACCCGCTGGGACCGGCGTAGTCCCGACATCCACAGAAATTTCTCTGATTGCCAACTGGCTACAGGCGTCTGTAACAGTAACTGAATACAAATGATGACCAAAAGGAGGGGTTACAGCAATGGATGTTGTAGTGTCTCCAGTACTCCAAAGGTAAATGTAATTGTTGTCGGGCAGAACAGGTTGACCTCCGGAAACACTGGGCGTCAGCGTGACCGACGCCCCATCGCAAATCGTTACATTGCTCATATCAACCGTGAGCGGATTATAATCTTTTATAAAAAATTCATTGGTTATTGAAGCGCTGATATTGCAAATAAGTGTTGATCCTTTGATTACCAGGTTTTCCATTGGTTCGGGCATGGCGTCTTGAACAGGAATTATCAAAATCGGGGTCGTTTGTAATTGTCCCGCAAGAATGACAGCATGAACCGGAAATGGATTCGGCAGAATATCAGCCTGAGAGGCAGTTCCTGAAGGATGGATTGCCAAATCAATAATTAGATCCGAAGTTGGAGCCTGAGGGACTGAATAAATAAGGGAAGTATTACAGCACCCTTCAATCAGCAACTGTCCCGTGAGTGGATTTGAAAAGGAGGCGGAACTGGTCACATTATTGCTGGAAAAACTGTTCTGTTCCAGGAAAACGCCAGAATCAAGAACCCCGTCGGAGGCGTCGCCGATAGCGAATTTCATGTGATAGCTTTGATTGCATTGTACTGTATAACTTGCGGTGAAAACATAAGTTAGCCGATTATAGGAGAAGTAATCCTTTTTAAGATTCCACCAGGAGTAAATGCCTAATCCGAGGTTTCCATAGTCGGCGGCACAGATGTTAAAGATGTTCACATAATTGGCGCTATTTGGCAACAAGGCAATATTTACTGCATCATTGGCAAAACCAAGTCCACCGGAAATTCCGGGTCCGCTAAGGAAAAGTCCGAAGGCGTCATTTATTGAAGAACAAAAACCATCAAATTCAATTGAACCGAAAACATACCTGAATGTCATAATATCCGTTTGAGGGACAAAATCAAATTCAAGGACTGATTTATCATTAATTGCCGAGCCTCCAGCCAGAATTACAAGATCCGGGTCGCTTTCACCAGGAGAAGTTCCCCACATATTATCATCCGGATAATTTCCGGCTATAGCTTTACTTGTATAGCCGGTTGATAAAATGACCCCGCCACCTATGCCAAGTTGCGCCTGCGCTCCTCCGGGATCTGTGAAAGAACCTATCTGGTCACGGTATTTCAATGGAATCCGGTTTATGCTGTTGAGTGGTTCATCCGATCCGTTATAGAGTGCATTTGAAACTGAGACGCCAGAGCCAACCAAATAAGTCTCAACAAACTGCAAAGGGGTTAATCCGATGGTGGTTCCTTCGGTTACAACTACCTGACTTTGAATTCCAGACGTTAAGGAAACAACAAATATCGTAAGCAATAACAACCTGTATTGCTGTAAAATTCTCATCTCACCGCTTTCAAATTATTTTGTAAAGATACAAGTAAATAACTGCTAATCCTTAACACACCTCACCGGAAAGGCGTTTGCTTCGGCGCTTTCATACCTTGAAACGCTTAGGGTTGTAATATTCAACCCTCTCGCTGTTGCGCGTTGGGTGATGGCGTCGAAGGTTGACGTCCAGAAGAATGTCGCCCGTAGCGATGAGCCGGTAAATGTCTGAAGGTTATTGAGATAGAAAATTCCCGCCGGTTTCCCTTTAAAGGAGTAATAGGTATTCGTATCTTTCATAAAAGATCCTGCAACACCCTCTCCCATTCCGCCGGATACGTTAAGGATCATGGTATTCCATTCCGATTCATTAGGAATATGCCAGCCCGGCGGGCAGAATCCCTGCGCCCGGTCGCTGCCGTCGTATTGCATTAATTCATCCCATTGATAGAAACCGCCATTAGCCGAGCAATCAGGATCGGCAGAGAGACAATTCCGTTCAAAAATGCAGTTATCCGTTTGCGGTTCATTAAATGAAACAGTAGAGCCATATCGTAGGTTTTCCTGCATCCAGCACTGCGAACCAATCTGAACGGTTTTGTAGGTTTTTGGCGGAGTTTCGCGCATATCGGTTATCAGTCCGCCGCAATAAGAAAAAAATGCCGATGGACTATGAACGGTAATTGTTACCGGAGCGCTTACAGTAATGCATCCATCGTAATTTGTGTATGAAAAATAGATATTATTGACGCCGATTGATGATGGCGTGAAGTATGTCGCCGGATTCAAAAACGGTTGTCCGATATAGTATTTTCCATTGTCTCCGAGAGGATGACCACCCTTTAGCCTTATTGGATTTCCATTGAGAATTGTAGCCTTATCAAAACATGGTGAAAAGGAAACCGCCGGTTTAGCTTTGACGGCGATAGGTATAGTCAGCGCATCAATGCATCCGTTGGCAGTAGTGGCAATTACTTTCAACTGAGCGTTTCCGGAGGCGAGCCATTTTACCTCGATGGGATTTGATGAAGTATTTGGCGAAATGGCGCCGTTTCCCAGCGGAATTGACCAGTTGTATGTAGCAGTCGGATCAATAATCTGCGTTCCGTAAAGGTAAAGCTCCGGGTAATCCTGGCAAATCGCGGATGCGACAGGTTGTGAAATGGCAACGTCAGGAAGCGGATGAACTACAACAGTAACTGATGCTCCGGGTTCCAGTCCGTAACAACCGTTGATATTTTTATAGTTTGCGGTGATAGTTTTTGCCCCCGGAGTTTCCCATCGCAGGGTGACGGAATTGGTAGTTATGCCGCCTCCTGTAATTGTAGCGCCCGCAGGTATAACCCAGGAATAACCCGACATGCCGCTTTCAGTGGTATAGACGGCGCTTTGCCCCTGGCAGATTCCGTTTGTATTGGGTGGATTTACAGTGATGGCGGGTATTGGACGCGGGATGAGGGTGACATTAAAAATTGCTGATTCGGATGAGCAATTTGTCGGGAGGTTAAGGTCTGTTTCAATTACCTGAAGAGATCCAAATCCGGCAGGACCCCAATTCACCGATATAGAGTTATTTCCCTGTCCTGTGAAATTTGCGGCTCCGATCAGCGTCCAGGTATATGTATGTCCGGCGACAAAATTAACGCTGTAATTCACTCCCTGCTCATTTTCACATTCGGTATGCCTCGCTACGGGATTTGTTCCTCCGGTGATAATAGGCGTCACCGGCAATGGGTTGACGATGATTGTTGAATATGAAAAACCTCCCGGACAATTAGAAAGACCTCCGCCGGAATATATTGGCGTAATCTGATATTTGAGACGCCCCGGCGTTGCCCCGGTTGCTTTTATAGTAGTTTGAACAGGGATAAAGTCTGTAGTTCCCATTGCAATAAAATTTGTCACTCCGGTTGAATCAACAACATGCCATTCATAAGTAACCGGACTCACATTTGCCGAAAAAGTAATTTTATGGCTTGGGGATTGGGAACAAATTGTATCAAAAATGAAGGATGGCTGAACCGTGGGACTTGGCGCCACATTAACAATATAGGTATTTGCCGTTCCCGAACAACCCAGATTGTTTGCCGTAAAGGTAGCGGTTACCGTGTAGGTAACGTGTCCGGGGTTGAGCAGAAGGCTTACAAGATTTTCACCAGGTATGGAACTTCCTGCATTGGGGCTGACAAAACCGCTGATTAAGGTTGTCGGATTATTAAGGTTGTCGAATGGCTGAACTGTCCAGTTATAAGAAATTGTGGGCAAAGTAACATTGGAACTTAAAACAACAGGCCAACTGTAACCGGGGCGACTGTACTGTTCAGAATAGTTTCCAGAACATTGCCTGTTCCGGAGGTATTGGTCATTGAAATTCCCGGCGGCAAAAATGGAACAGACCAGTTGAAAACCGTCCCGGCAACGGGCGATAAAAAGAGGATACTGGCTTCTGTACCTGAACAGACGGCTGTAGTAGAGGCTGGATCAAAAGTTACGGAAGGTATCGGATTTACAGCCAGCGAATAGGTTGCAGGATTTGCCGGCGAACAGTTATTGGCTACGGGCGTAACATCGAAAACGACAGTAACCGGGGCATTTGTGGTATTCACTATGATTTCATTGACATTCCCTGTTCCGGAGGTATTGGTCATTGAAATGCCTGTTGGCAAAGATGGAACCGACCAGTTGAAAATCGTTCCGGCAACGGATGGTAAAAAGTGGATAACGGCTGGTAAACCTGAGCATAAGACAGTGGTAGACGTCGGGTCAAAAGTTACTGACGGTATCGGATTTACTATTACCGGATAAGTTGAAGGATTTGCCGGCGAACAGTTGTTTGCCAGTGGCGTCACATTGAAAACGACTGTAACCGGGGCTGTAGAGCTGTTCAGAATAGTTTCCAGAACATTGCCTGTTCCGGAGGTATTGATCATCGTGATACCCGGCGGTAAAGATGGAACCGACCAATTGAAAATCGTTCCGGGAACCGGGGATAAAAAGTTGATGGCGGCTGGAGTCCCTGAGCAGATTGCCGTTGAAGAGGCTGGATCAAAAGTAACGGAAGGAATTGGATTTACAGCCACTGAAAATGTTTCCGGATTGACTGGCGAACACCCGTTAAGTAATGGAGTAATATGATAATCAACCAAACCCTGGTTGTAGTCGTTAATACTAATCACATCATTTATTGATGTTCCTGTGGAAGATCCGGTTGGACAGAGAACGATATTTGGCGAGCATCCTGGCGGCGGCAGGTTCCAGGCAAAATCAGCCCCCGCCGGATTTGAAACCAGGTTTATCGCTGTGTTTTCACCGGAACAAATTGTTTTTGAAAATGGTCCCGCTAAAACCGGAACAGCTTTTATTGTCACTGATTTGGTAGAAGGCGGATCGCCGATGCAACCTCCCGGATCGGTATAATTTACAGAAATCGTTTTCAGCCCAGAACCGCTCCATTTTAAAACAATTGTGTTATCTGTAGTCGTTCCTCCGGAGATAAGAACTGCCCCGGAAGAAAGGTACTCCCATGTGTAATTTGTCTTTCCCGATTGTGTTGAAAAGGTAACTTCCGTTTCTGCGCAATATTCATTGGCGCTACTATTTATAACCGGGAAGTCGAATGGCGAAACAGTGACATTCAGAACTGCGGGATTCAACGCTTCACAACCTTCAAACGATCTGTAATTTATTGAAACGGAATTACCAAGCGTTCCTGTCCATTGAATAGTTATCCAGTTTTGGTTGGTATCGCCTCCGGCAACAAAAGTTCCACCAGTAAACTCCCATTGATAGTAATTTCCTCCGCTTTCGGTAGTATAGGTTTTAGTATCATTTTCGCAAACAACACTGTCGCCGCTTGTAAAAGTGGGAACTGGTAAAGGATTGATAATCACATTAACGCTATCCTGGTAATTTCCAGTATTATCACATGCTGCAAGAACAGCCCAATAGGTTGTTGTAACTGTTGCAGTCACAAAAATTTTATCCCCGGCGCCTACAACCGGGCCCGTTGGAGTTCCCTGATGCCATGTAATTCCGCTGGGAACAAAATGGGTGCTTTCTTCCTGCCCGGGATAAACCTGCCACGAATTTTGGTTTCTGCCAAATGCAATGTAAACAGGCGCTGTACCCAATGCATTTTGAATACCCTGCGTAGCAATATTGGAATTCCAATCACAATATGGTTTCCTTGTGATATGATTGTCAATAACATTCGAGGTTTCATGGATTACAATTTGAAACTGTCCGGTACTGTCTTCACAGTTATACAATGGACAATCCTTCCAAATCACTATTAATTTCCGGTCTGGAGCGACTCCCTCGCTTCTATAAAAAATGTAACCTTCTGCCGCCTGCGGTCCAACTTCCGGATTCCAATCCTGCCAGGGTGCGAAAATGGCGCATTTCGGCGCGTCAGGATTAGGAAGCGTTGATGGTTGCCATGCTGTAGGCTGGACTGGTAAAAAACTGATCCAACCATTGGAACCAATCCAGAAATGTTCAACAGATGAATTAAGAAAACAGAATGGAAATCCTATTTCAAGTCCGATATTATCATCTGGAAAAACGTCGTCGTCTGTCATAATAACCGCCGTTCCTCCATTATATGATTCAGGCGAATAAGGAAATTGCTCAAAGGAATAACTTTCGGTGCCATATACGCCGGTTACTATGGCTGATAACTGGATGGTTTGTCCTTGACAAGCCGGTGCAACAGGAAGAATTGAAATCTGAGAATGGGAAATAAATGGGAATAAAAGAATGATGATCCAATAGCAAAACCTGAATTGGTGGAAAGTCAATTTGCGAATTTGAAATTCAGTAGTCACAGAAAAGCCAAATTTTATATTAATATTTCACGCACCTCACCGGAAAGGCGTTTGCTTCGGCGCTTTCATACCTTGAAACGCTTAGGGTTGTAATATTCAACCCTCTCGCTGTTGCGCGTTGGGTGATGGCGTCGAAGGTTGACGTCCAGAA
>JAPLDO010000003.1 GCA_026391715.1 Bacteroidota bacterium | reverse complement strand
GTAAGCCGAAAATACAGCGTCGGCGGTTTCATATTGCCGATCGCTCATGGTTGGCAGCGCCTGGATGGCATACCAGGCGGGATTTGAGGCAAATTCAAGAGTCAGTTTGTAGTTTTTCAAGGTGGAGTCTTTGTCGCCCTGTTTTCCAGATTCTGTAAGTTTCCTGAATGAAAACGAAGTTGTACCTTTTCCTCTTACCGGCAATGGCAGCGATTCGGTGACGAGCATTCTATTGGTAAGAACAGGAATTGCCTTCTCCTCGCCGTCGCTGAAGGCGCCGGAAACGGCTGTAACGCGATAGCGCAATACGGAAAGATCGGTTGAAACCGGGATTATAATTTTCCAGGAAGTTGAAACGCTTTGACCTTTCAATATTTTCATCTTATGATTCCTGCTTCCCGATCCTGAATTTTCTGTGGTATCAATAAGTTTATTAAAGGATTGGAGGGTAAGCGCATCCGACAGATCAAGGGAAATATTTCCGAAAAGATCATTACTTGAAAGGTTCGCAACCTTGGCGCTGAAAACGACCGTATCGCCTTGTCTCACAAAACGCGGCGCGTTTGGGAAAACCATCAGCTCTTTTTGAGTGATCAGCTCTTTTTCAATCAGGTCATATTCGAGATTTTGAGTGTGCGCAAGCCCTAACATTTTCCAGCGTGTAAGCGATTCAGGCGCTGTAAACTGCAAAACAAGACTTCCGGTTGAATCGGTTATAAGCGACGGATAGAAAAAGGCGGTTTCACGAAAGTCTCGACGCACTTGCACCAAAGGCGATTGCGGTTTCGGTTTTTCAGCGGTTTCGGTTTTGTTTGCGCTGGCGTTCACCTCGTTATTCTGATTTGACGCCGGCGAATTTGGCGCCTGATTTTGCGATATTCCGGGGGCAACCTTTCCCTGAACCGCGCCCATATCCATAGTCAGCATTTTTTCCTGCCCGCCTCTGGCATAACGCACATTCCTGCCATGTCCGTAAAAATAGTTAAACCCGAACCAGTTCAACTGAAGGTTTGGATGAAATGAGTACCCTTCATAACCTTGATTAGGCGCTCGCGAAATTCCCGAGGAGGAGCTGAAAGCATGCTCGGCGTCCCAGGGCGTCATTCCTGAAAACCGTTCATAAATAATAAAACTCCATTGATTTTCGCGGAAAACATCGAGCGAAGCGTCGTACATTCCTGCAAGAAACTCAGCAAATGCCGGTTTGCCGGTTGGCGTTGCAATGCTGATCTTCCAGGTCTCTTTTGCTCCCGGTTCAATTTTATTCCTGAAAGATTCAAACTTTATATTGAGTTTCCGGTTTGGGTATGGAACATTCACTATCTGGCTTTGCTGAAAGACCCTGTTTTGTTTG
Source organism: Bacteroidota bacterium (assembly GCA_026391715.1). Lineage (GTDB taxonomy): Bacteria > Bacteroidota > Bacteroidia > Bacteroidales > FEN-979 > CAIVAT01. The sequence continues at coordinate 3,126 of JAPLDO010000003.1, read as the reverse complement.
ACAAAAACAAAATTGACGGCGAAATCTCCGCGCAACTGTTCGGTAATCGGCGTTTCCACCAGCATTGCCCGGTCGTTTAGTTTGATCCATTCGCGAGAAATCAGGCTGTCGTGGCAGGTTACTTCATAAAGAAGATGAACATTTTCCTCCTTCGATCCGATCAGAAACCTGGCTTTTTCTCCTGGTTCCCCGGATGTTTTCAGCGGCGCAAACCATAAGAATTTGTTTTCGGGAATTTCTTTTGACCGGGATGAAAAAACGGTAAAAACGCGCTTCATCTCAACCGGTTCGCCGGAAGGATCAGCGGCTTTAAGGATCAGCAAATAGGTTCCGGGTTCAAGGTTCAAGGTTCCGGGTTCAAGGTGAAGAACCGAATCGGTTCGGGTGTTTAAGGTTCGTTCAAAGATGATTTTTTCTGCGGTCCAGGTAGCGGGATTATCTTCATTGCCATAGATATCGTAGGGAAATGAGGCATGAAACTCCTCCTTCGTCATAATATTCCTGTCGGGGCGCTCCCATTCGCGCGGTTTAAACGGGCGGTCGGGCTGGCGCAAACGGCTGAGCGTGGCGTTGATTTGAGTTGGCGTTTTACGCCCGTTGAGGTTATTCGCCGAAATTGCAAATAGACTGTCAATAGAGGGATCAACTTTTTCGGGCAAACTGATTCCTATCATCAGCGAAGTGTAGCCAACCGATACCGCCTGCTGAACCGATTGCGTTTCTCCGTTCAGATCGGTTACATCCGCGAAAATCGTGAAATCGTAAACCGGTTTGGTCTCTTTACCAAGGGTTAAGTCGGGAATTGCCGTAAAACCGATTTTGAATTTTCCTTCGTCATCGGTTGCGGTAGTTCCGTTTGTAATTTCGATTTCCGGGGATGAAGGAACTGGCCAATACCAGAAACGCTCAATCCAGGGAAACCTTGCCGTGCGAACTACCCTGTATCTTACAGCAGCGCCGGCGATGGCGTTGCCTGCATAAGCCAATGCCTTACCGGTAACGTTAAGTTTCTCTCCCAGTTTATAGTTTCCCTCCAGCGGATCACAGGTAACCTCGAAGGTGGGAAGTTTGTAAGATTCTATAAGAACCTGCGCCGATCCTGATTCATTTGAAATTGTCATCACACCTTGAAGACGATCCTGTGGAGCCGTAAAAGAGCCGTGAACCGAACCAAATTCGTTGGTTGTAAGGGTTTGTTCCGATATCTTCTGTCCGTTAACATCTGTAAAAACCACTTTTGTTGAATGACCTGAACTGATTTTAGACTTTTCCCCGGACTGTTCAAGGATAATCCCTTTAAAATAGATTGTCTGCCCGGGACGGTAAATCGCCCTGTCGGTATAGAACATCGTTTGCAAAAAGGTTCGTTCGGGGCTGTGGTTAACCGGATACTGGTAAAAATTTCCGGTGATGAAAAAATCATCGTTATACCATATTTTCAGGTATAGGTTTGAATTCCTGCCATCTTTATCAACCGGAGGTATCAGAATTGATCCCCGGTCGTCGGAAATGAAAGCGGCAAGTTTTGTATCGCGATACCCTCGTTCCTGATAATTGTAGTTTTTAACCCAAGCCTCGGTTCTGATATTTTTTAACGGAAGTCCGGTAACCCTGTCGAGCATGAAATAACCCATGCTGCCATTTTCCATACGCCGGCTGATGTAACTGATTTGCGTTGACCAGAAAGTTGTATAGGTGAAAACCTGATCTTCTCCGGTAAATTCGGATGAAGATGAAGCGAGCAAAACATAAGATCCCGACGGAACCTCAGGAATTTTTGTTTCGAGCGAATGTGATTGGTAGTCGCCCTCATTTGGCAAAATCAGCAGCCACGATTTTTCAGCCTTAAGCGATGTCAGATATTTAATCATGGCTTCCTGATCAAGGGCGCCGGATTTCTCATTAAATATTTCGGGATTGGTTTTAACAAGGCGAAAATTCAGTTCATTGAGATTTTTGTACCTGATAAGCGCCAGTGAAGGCTTTTCAACCGGAACAGCTTTTTCTGCGGTAATCTGTAATGACGGAACCCGGATTGCTTTTTTCAGGATGCCGCAGTTTTTGGCGCCTTCCGATCCCGGAAACCGTTTAATGGCTTTATCGCAAATCTCTACCGCCGACCTCACATCCCACTTATTTTGATTGGAAACAAGCGGCTGAAAGCGTTGTCCCTGATTGTTGAAAAAATCGGCGAGGGTGTATGAAACCGAAGCCGACCATGGAGAGGCAATTTCGGTTTGTTCAAATTTTTTCAGAGCGTCGGAATAAAGGCTATCCTTATCAGCCATAATGGACTCCTCATGAACGAAATCGAGCCGTTTGAGTTCAATGGCGATAAGGGCGCAACGCTCCTTATCCTCCAAATGAAAAGCGGCAAGTTCGCGGAAAAGACGCATGGCAAAACTTGCCGGCGAGGCGGTGTCGGCAGGAATTATCGTCGGGTTGCGGATAAAATTCAGCGTCGGGTCGAAATACCATGCCTGGTCAATTTCAAATCGTTGTGCGGGAATACTTTTTGCAGTTTCCTGAGAAGTAAAAAAATCAAGCGCTCTGTCGGCGAGGAAATCGTAGAGTGTGGGAAGAAATTTTGTTGCGAGAACAACTTCATCCTCCTTTTTCTTTTCGCCAAACGCATCACATTCAATAATGGAAAGAAACTTCCCAATCGGCGTTTTCTTCAGTGTATCCTGGTTTTCCAGTGAAAAGAGATAGGCGCTGGCGATGGCATTGCAGATGGTCGCGAGGTCCCAGGTTGCAATGCTGTCCGACTGGTTTTGAGCGACACGTGTTCTGTCGCGGAATCTGTATTCGTTGTTCTGATAATATTTCCAGTAAACTTCGGCAAGGATTGACCGCAGTATCTGCTTTGCAGGTTGTCCGGCAGCCGCAATCTCTTTTTTGAGATCTGCAATAGATTTTTCGAGGAAATTTTCCTGAAAGTCGGCATTTAGCCGGATTCTATAAATCACAGATTTAATTATCTGTGGATCGTTTTTTTCTGATTTAGCTAATTGATATATCTTTTCAACAATTTCCAGAGCCGAGCGGGGCTGACCGAGGGAGATGAGGGAATCCACCGTTGACCATGAGTTGGTAAGTTGGTAAGTTGGTAAGTTGGTAAGGTGG
>JAPLDO010000148.1:8604-75232 GCA_026391715.1 Bacteroidota bacterium | reverse complement strand
ATCTTCCACATATAAACATCCTGCGGCATAGGTTGACCATTGAACGTGCCGTCCCAGCTTTCAACCGGACTTCCTTTGCAGTTGGAAGGCGATTCATCGCAATCAAGTTTTGCCGATTCCCACACCAGATGCCCCCATTTATCGAATACCATTGCATGATACGCCATCAGATTTAATCCTTTCGGAAAAAATGTCCTGATTTCTATTCCTGTTGCAGTTGAAACAAGACTTGTTGGAGAAAAAGCATTCGGGACATATAGGTTGCCGAATATAAATTCATACTTCATCGAAGTTGTATCGGCGCAATCGCTGCTGTCTTTTACAACAAGCCGAATGGTGAATATTCCGTCATTTTCATATTGAACAATCGGATTCTCTTCCAGGTCGGAAATTTTGCCATTCCCAAAGTCCCACAGATAGTAGCTTTTGGAACTCGACTCATTATTCAACAGGATTTTTCCCGGCATTCCATTGATATTTTCAGTGATGGTAAATGCTGCAACTGGCGTTTCCCGGACTGTCAAAGTCGAATCAATAGTGTCAATACATCCGAAATGATCTTTTGCAATCATCCTGATTGAATAATCGCCGGTAGCGGTATATCTGTGACCCGGGTTCTTCAGATTGGAAGAATCCTTTGATGAAGCAGGATCGCCGAAGAACCATCGCCAGAAGCCCAGGGTGGTATCGGCTTTAACGGATTTATCGGTAAATATGGCAGTTTCGCCCGAACAGGCGGCGCTGGTTTCATAATTTGCAACCGGTAATCCATAAACGCGGGTTGGCTTGACGAGCGAATCCTTACAGCCAAATCTGTTGGTTACAAATAGTTTCACGTTATAAATGCCAACGGTATCATACTGATAAGGGGGATTACTCAACCCTGATGTGTCGGCAGGATTCGTAGTGAAATTCCATCTCCTTTTGCTGATACTTTCGCCGTAAGTATTCGATGTATCTCTGAAAAGCGTAATCTGATTCAGACAAACCGGCAGATTTGAGAACAACGTTTTGGGAGTCGGTTGGATTTTAATGGAATCCGACCTGTTATCAAATATTACAACGCCGTTAACCGATGCGCGCACTTGAAGTGTTACCAAGTATGTTCCGGGGTTTGCAAAGGTGTGATAAACGGGCGAACTATGAGTTGTAAAAACGGTGGAAGGCGTTCCATCGCCCCAGCTCCATTTCCACTGGTTAATCCTTGTGACAGGCAACGAAGAGTCGGCAAAGGCAATTTTATACCGGGCGCATAAAGTATCAGCATAAGTAAATCCTGCCTTTATACACGGGAAACGTTGTACGCTCCGGGTAATGCTGTCAACGCAACCATTAATATTAGTAACGATAAGCGTTGCCGGATATATACCTGGAGCGCTGTAAATGTGAGACGTATTTCCGCTCAATGGAGGAGTAATAATAACCGGGGCGGTTCCGTCGCCCCATTTCCATTTCCAGCTTGTAATTGATGCTGTGGAAGGGTTCAGTGTTGAATCGGTGAAATAGACCACGCTGTCGCATGTAGCCGTTACGAAGTTAAATTGAGGATTTGGCGCGGCGTCAACATGCACTTCGCGATAGATGCTGTCAATACAACCATCGGAATTTTGCGCCTTCATTTTTACGATGAAGTTGCCCGGTCCGGAGAAAATATGAACAGGACTATACAACGAAGATGTGTTATTCGGGAATGAATTCGGATCGCCGAAATTCCAGGACACAGGGCGCAAAGAATCGCCCGCAGCGAGGTTAACCGGCTTAAATTTGGTATTATATCCCTGGCAGGTATCGTTGTTGGTAAAGGTGAAACCCCAACCCGGTTTTACAAAAATCAGGCTGTCATGTATTTCATCGGTACATCCATAAGTATCGGTGACAATTAATGTGACCGGATAAGAGGCATTGGTCGGGCTGAAAGTGTGTATCGGATCTATTCCAAATATCACGGAGCCGCCGGTATCGAAATACCATGCGCGGGTATTAATTGCGGCGCCGCCAACTCCTTGCGAACCATCATAGAAAAAGACCTCTCCGGCTTTGCAGAATTTACTCGTATAGGTAAATGCCGCATCAGGCTTTGGTCTTGTTAAAACCGAAAGAGTAATCGAATCGGCGCAGCCTGCCCAGTTTGTCACAACAAGTTTTACCTGGTGAGTAATTGCAGTAGTAAAAACATGGATGGGGTTCTGGATTGTGACAAAAGGAGTTCCATCTCCAAAATCCCACTTCCAGGTTTTTATGCTGCTTCCCGGCGCAATGGAAAGGTCGGTGAATTGAGTGTTGGTGTCAACACAGGAGACGGCATACTGGAACATCGAAGTTGGCTTGGGGCTAACCGTTACAGGCATGGTAGTCTGATGGGTACATTGAGAGCTGTTGATAACCTGTAGCGTAACAGTATAAGTTCCCAGTTGATTATATATATGAACCGGGTCTTTAAGCGTAGAAGCATTATTAACTCCGCTGCCGGGATCTCCGAAATTCCAGTTCCAGCTTGCAATTGAACCAGCCGGCGTTGATGCGTCGGTAAATTGTGTCGGACTACCGAGACAGGATGCATCTGCCGAGAATGTTGCCACCGGCGCAACATTGACCGTGACTGTTTTCCCGTTTAGAACGCTGTCAACGCATCCGTTTGAATTGGTAACAATCAGATGAACTATGAAAGCGCCGCTGCCGCTGAATATATGCGTAGGGTTTTGCGCGGTAGATGTATTGCTTACGCCGGTTGTGGGATCGCCGAAATTCCAGTTCCAGTTTGTTAATACCGGACCGCCGTTCAGTTGCGACAGATCGGTAAATTGAACCGGTTGGGCAGGACAGGCATTTGCGCTAAAACTGAAATTTGCATAAGGACGGAATCCTATCTGAACCGTGTTGACTTTCTGCGTTTCACAATTATCCGTTGTGGTAATCGTCAATGTAACATTGTAAGTTCCTCCGTTTGCGAATGCATGCTTTATATTCTGAGGCTGCGGAAAGATAATTGGTACAACGGGGGTTCCGTCGCCAAAATTCCATACCCACTTTTTGATATAACCGTGGGGCGTGGTAGAAAAATCGTTGAACTGAACCGAATCGCCGGCACAGTTCGGGGAAGCGTAAGTGAATGATGCAATAGGTTTACCAAGTACAGTTACAGGGATAATAGTGTCTTTCTGGCATCCCAGGCTGTTGGCAACTGTAAGTTTAACGTTAAAAACTCCGGTAGTGGCGTACAGATGACTTGGATTTACTGCCGTAGAATTTGTTCCATCGCCAAATTCCCAGAAATGGGAAACGATTGTCCCTGAAATTGTAGTTGAAGAGTCGGTGAAGTGGGTATAACCGCCCTGACAAGCCGTATCTGCTTTGAATTTTGCCAAAGGACGCGCAGTTGTTGATATCTGCGGATACGGCAACAGGGTATCCTTGCAACCATTTACGTTGGTAACAATCAAGATTACATGGTAATCAGAGGCTCCCGAAAAGGAGTGTGTCGGATTTTGATTTGTGGAGGTATTATTGGCACCCGACAGAGGATCGTCGAAATTCCAACTCCATGACTGAATTGCGGTACCGCCATTGATTTGGGATAAATCGGTAAACTGAACCGGCTGATTGGCGCATAATGGACCGGTGTGGGTAAAGTTTGCAACCGGCGCCGGAATCAGCGCAACAGGCTTTTCAATAAATCCTGTACATCCGTGGGTCGAAGTTACAGTCAACCTTACGAGATAAGCGGTGGCTGCGCCGGTATAAGTATGAGTCGGGTTTGGCAATGTTGATGTGGTTGCGTCGCCAAAATCCCATGCCCATGATGAAATTGACCCGGTAAATCCGGTTGGCATGTACGACTGATCGGTAAAACTTACCGGACTGCCTGCACAGCTTGTTGGCGAAAATGTAAAGCCTGCAACCGGTTTTGGATAAACAACAACCGGCGTTGTAACGCTATGAGTACATCCGTTTGAGTTGACGATGGTGAGGGTTACGCTGTAATTGCCATAAGCAGAATAGGTATGCTGGGGCGATTGTGCAACAGATGTTCCTCCGTCGCCGAAGTTCCAGGAAGATGTATAGGAAGCGGCATTGGCGGTAGATGTGTTGGTAAATGTGAAAGGATTTCCCTGGCAGGAACCGGAGGCGTCGAAACCGGCTATCGGAAGAATGTTGATTGTAACCGGAACGGTATCGTATTTTTGGCAACCATTAACATTTTCAACCATCAGAATCACGCTGTATGAGCCTGCGCTGGCAAATATATGAGTAGGGTTTTGCAGGTTCGAGGTATTATTGGTTCCCGACCCCGGATCGCCGAAATTCCAGCTCCAATTTTGCAAAGCGCTTCCTCCGTTGGTCAGCGACAAATCGGTAAACTGAATGGGCTGGTTTTTGCAAAGAGCGGATGAATGGCTGAAGTTTGCTATTGGCGACGGAATAAGGTTAACAGGTTTGACAATGGAATCAATACATCCGGTAGTCAGAGTTACCCTGAGTTTTACATTATAACTTGGACCAACGCCGGTAAAAGTATGCACCGGGTTTGGATTCGTTGAGGTATTTCCATCGTCGAAATTCCATAACCATCCTGAAATTGTTCCAGAATATCCGACTGGAACAAACGAATTATCGGTAAAAGATACCGGCGTACCGACGCATCTCACTTCAGCCACTGAAAAATCAACCACAGGTTTCGGGTTAACGGTTACGGTTTTTGATTTGGAATGAATACATCCGTTAGTGTCAGTCACAGTTAATGTCACCAGGAAATTTCCGTATGATGTAAAAATATGCTGGGGCGAGGCGAGTGTTGAAACGCCACCATCGCCGAAGTTCCAGGAATGGGATAAAATAGCTGGCGCCGGCGTGGAAGCATCCGAAAAAGTTACCGGATAGCTTTGGCAGGCGCTGGTATTTGTGAAATTGGCAACCGGAAGCGGGTGGATTGTCACAACGGTATCATGCGTGTTTGAACATCCGTTGGCGCTCGTAACAACAAGAGTAACTGTATATGGCATTGTTGTTGAAAAAATATGTGTCGGATTCTGAAGCGTGGAAAAATTGTTTGCCCCCGAACCAGGATCGCCGAAATTCCAGCTCCATGTTTGAATACTGCCTCCGCCATTGGTTTGCGAAAGATCGTTAAACTGAACCGGCTGGTTTAAGCAGGTCGCGCCCGGTTTACTGAAATTGGCTACCGGCGAAGGAATGCTGTTCACGGTTATCTCAAGCGAATCGGCGCAATTTGATGTTGATATTACCGTAAGCCTTACATTGTGCGACGTTGAAGCGCCGGCAAAGGTATGCGTTACATTTGGCGGATCAGGATAGGTTACAACTTCAGGCAGAGTTCCATCACCGAAATTCCAAATCCATTTTTTGATATATCCCGAAAAACCTGATGGCAGGAATGAGTGATCGGTAAATGTAACCGGACTTCCAATACAACAGGCTTGCGAAACGGTAAATGATGGCACAGGACGCGGATGAACCATTACCTGTTTTGTAACCGAATGAATGCAACCATTGGAATTTACTACTGTTAGCGTCACGTTGTATATGCCGTAGGCAGCGAAGGTATGCAACGGCGATTGAAGATTTGACGAGCCGCCGTCGCCGAAATTCCAGGCGTAGGAGGAGATAAGACTTCCAGGCGAAACGGAGGCGTCGGTAAATTGCGTTGCTCCTCCGGCGCATGCCGTATCGGCAATAAAGTTTGCCACAGGTTTAACGGCGACGATAACAGGCAGCGTGGCTGAACGGCTGCATCCGTTGGCATTGGTTACTGTAAGGGCTACATTGTATGTGGCTGCGGTTGCAAAATTGTGCGTCGGGTTTTGCAAATTTGAGAGGTTGTTTGATCCTGAACCAGGATCTCCGAAATTCCATAACCAGCCGGCAATGTTTCCTCCGCCATTGGTTTGCGAAAGATCGTTAAACTGAACCGGCTGGTTTGCGCATGCAGGAGAGCCGGGAAGCGCTTCAAAAGATACAACCGGACGCGGAATCAATTGAATCGGCTGACTTATCGAATCTGTGCATCCTGAATTTGTAACAACCCTGAGCTTCACCGTAAAACTGTATTGCCCGGCAGGAAACAGGTGAGATACATTCGGACTTTCAGGACTGATGATCGTCCTGCTGGTTCCATCGCCCCATGTCCATATCCATTTATTGATAAAACCCAACGTTCCCGAAGGAAGGACTGACTGATCGGTAAAATGAACAAACGTTGAGTCACAAGCGGGAGAAGTAGAGGTAAAGCCCGGAATCGGCTTGGGACTCACAATCACCTGTTTCACGGTGTCATGCTGGCAACCATTGGAATTTACTACTGTTAGCGTAACATTATAAACGCCGTGAGCGCTATAAATATTTGTCGGATTTACCAGAGTTGAGGTATTTCCATCTCCGAAATTCCATAAATGGCTGATAATTCCGCCACCGGAATTGGCTGCCGACAAATCGGTAAAGGTCATGTGATTTCCTGCACACGCAGTATCGGCTGAGAAATTGGCAAACGGAGGCTGATTAATGGTAATGGATTTTATAACCGTATCGGCGCAATTATTCAGGTTTCGGGTGATAAGCGTTACGAGATAAACGCCGGAACCGGTGAAGGTATGCAACGGATTCTGAAGCGCCGAAACATTATTGACGCCGGAGCCCGCATCGCCAAAATTCCATGACCATAAACTGATGATTCCGCCGCCATTCTGCGCCGAAAGATCATTGAACTGAACTGACTGCGCGGCGCATGTTGGCGTACCCGGAGAAACCTCAAAAGCCGAAGTTGGTTTCGGAATAAGCGTGACAGGTTTTCCTATGGAATCAATACATCCGTAACTCGAAGTAACCGTTAACCATACATTAAAATGGTAAACCCCTCCCGGAAAAACGTGGCTGACATTAGGACTTTCAGGCGATGAAATAGTTGTGACAGAGCCGTCGCCCCATCTCCATGTCCATGATGTAATATGTCCGGGAAAACCGGCGGGGATTAACGACTGATCGGTAAACTGAACCGGCATTGAGTCGCAGGTCGCCGAAGTAAATGTAAATGCCGGAATTGGCGCGGGGACAATGTAAACGGTTTTCGTCAATGAATTGCTGCATCCCGTAGTGTCAACAACAGTTAAAACAGCCTGGTAAACGCCTGCGGCAAGATAAAGATGTGAAGCGCTTCCCGGATTGGTGGAATGGGCGCTGCCATCGCCGAAATCCCAATCCCAGGAGGAAATTGTTGCAGGCAACATGATAGTCAGATTTGCCGTGAAATCCACCAGCTTGTTAAGGCAGGTCGGATCAAAAGTAAAATCAACCGGAGGAGCCGGACGGATAAATACAGATTTGATAATTGTATCGCTGCAATTATTAAAATTGACCACGATCAGCCGTACCTCGTAAGTTGCGTTTCCGGCAGTAAAGATATGCGTCGGGTTTTGTAACGCCGAACTGTTGTCAATACCGGAAGTGGGATCTCCGAAATCCCATGTCCATGAAACATTATTGCCTGCTCCATTCGGAAACGAAGCGTCAGTAAAATGCACCAGAGTTTTTGCACAGGTATCGGCATAATGGAAATTGGCAACCGGCGTTGGAATTACAGTTACATCGTGACTGTACGTATGGTAACATCCGTGGGAATTAGTAACGGTCAATGAAACCAGGTATGTTCCTTCAAGAAGATATCTCTTTTTCACATTTGGATTATTCGGGAACAAGACAATCTCATGCGGCGAACCATCGCCGAAATCCCACTCCCATTTCTGGATGTAACCAAAAGTAGTTGTAGAAAGATTTGTGAAAGCAACGCTGTCGTTTGAACAAGTTGTTCCCGGATTTGAGAAAAATGCCGTTGGCTGCGGTTCGATATTCAAAACGTGGGAAATATGGCTGGAACATCCGCTGGTATCAGTAATTGTAAGTATTACGGTAAAATTACCGGTATTCAGATACAGATGAACAGGATTAAGATCGTCCGACGTTTGTCCGTCGCCGAAATCCCAGTGGTGGGCAGTCAGAACAGGAATATTGGTTACTGCCGGATTTACCGTAAACTGCACAGGTTGATTCACGCATGATGTTTGCCATGAAAAATCTCCTCCCGGAAGCGGTTTTATAGTTACGCCGATTGTTGTATCTTTTTTACAACCATTTGAATTCGTCACAGTCAGTTTTACCTGATAATTTCCCAATGCGGAAAAGATGTGAGCAGGATTTTGCAGCAGAGATGTATTGTTTGCCAACGAAGCTGGATCTCCGAAGTTCCACTCCCAGTAAGAAATAATACCGCCTCCGTTGGGCGATGAAAGATCGGTAAATTGAACTGCCTGCGACAAACAAGGCTCCGAATGGTTGAAAATTGCCAGAGGCGATGGCGCCGGAGTAATTATTTGCGTTTTTACATTCCGGCAACCCAGTGAACTTTCAACGGTTAATTTAACGGTATAGGGTCCAAGTCCGTTGTAAAGGTGAGCTACATTCGGGTTTGCCGGGAAGTTCACAGTTACATCCGAAGTTCCATCCCCGAAATTCCAAATCCATTGAGTTATGTAACCTGACGAACAGGTTGAATGGTTGATAAACCTGATGGAATCGTTGGAGCAATTGGCTCCGGCAGTGTTGAAATCGGCTATCGGCGGCGGTTTTACATTAATGGCGTGGGTGATTGAGTTTTTGCAACCGCTGGTATCTGTGACCGTAAGAGTTACATTCACCGTTCCCGAAGTTGGGTAAACATGGCATGGGTTCTGATCGTAAGATTCAATGGAACCATCGCCATTCAGATCCCATGCGAAAGCTGTAATTGCGCCAATATTTGTAACAACGGTATTGACGACAAAACAGGTGGTATCGGAAACGCATGACAAACCGGCGGTGAAATCAACCGCAGGCAAAGGCAATACCGTTACCTGAGATGTAAGCGTATCCCGGCACCCATCGGTATTTGCAACGATTAGCGAAACTAAATAGCTTCCCGGAGTTGTATAAATATGGATTGGGTTTTGCAACTGCGACAAATTGCTTGGTCCCGAAAGAGGATCTCCGAAATTCCAATCCCACGATATCAGAGAAGTTCCGCCGTTCTGGTTGGTCATATCGTTAAACTGAACCTGACCAACACATAAGGAGGATACGGCAAAATCGGCAATTGGCGCAGATTTTATCAGGATTTGCTTTGTTGCCGAAGTAGGCGGACAATTTCCGGTTGTGGTAATCGTGAGGGTTACATTGTACGGACCCGGATTGATAAAGGTATGCGTTGGGTTTTGCCCCAGGAAATCGCCGGTTCCATCGCCAAAATTCCATTTCCATTCAGATACCGTTCCCTGATAGATAGTTGACTCATCAGTGAAATGAACGGCTTCGCCCGAACATGGACTTGAATTACTGAAATTTACCATTGGGAGCGGCACAACCGTTATCTTTTTGACGGTATCCTTACGACAGGAGTTGGAGTTGGTAACGGTGAGCTGTACAAAATAATCGCCGGGGCTGCTATACTGATGAACCGGATTTTCGAGAGTTGATGTATTAAACACCCCCGACGTTGGTTCGCCGAAATTCCAAAGCCATGAGAGGTTACTCCCAGAAGTCTGGTTCGTAAAATGGGTTTCGCTTCCGAGGCAAGCCGTATCGGCAATAAAATCGGTTGCAGGTAAATCATTTACGGTAATTGTTTGAGATACCGAATCGGCGCAACCTCTTTCATCAATCACAATCAGTTTCACCGTAAATATTCCTGCCGCAGCATACACATGACCAGGGTTCTGAATTGTTGAATGAGATGAAAGATCGCCAAAATCCCAATTCCAGGAGACGATATTTCCGAAAGCGGGAGATGACTGATCAGTGAAGGTTACTATCTCCTTTATACATTTTGAAACGGGATCGGAGATGAAAGCAGCCGCCGGTCCGCGGAAGTTGAAAAATGGTTTGGTGATATAGTTTTCGCAACCATTAGCATTTACAACAGTTAATGTAACCGGATAGGTTCCTTCGAGAAGATAAGAATGAACGGGATCCTTCAAAGTTGAATGTGGAGTTCCATCGCCAAAATTCCAATCCCAGGAAACAATTGATATTGAACCCTGCGCCATTGATATATCCCTGAACTCCGTTGGATTGGGGAAACAGTTGGGGCGGTCGAAATCCCAGTTTGCCTGCGGCGGATAGGAAACCTCTATGGGTTTGCCGATGTTGGAAGTGCATCCATTTCCATTGGTAACGGTAAGCGTTACATATTTTGTGCCTACGCTGGTATAAATATGAATCGGGTTTTGATCGGTAGATGTGTTTGACGCCGATCCCGGATCGCCGAAATCCCAGATCCAAGCCGAAATGAAGTTTCCCGCTGAAACTGACAGATCCTGGAATTCCGTCGCCACGCCCTGACAAGGTTGGTTTACGGTTGCGAAATCAGGAACGGGTTTGCTAACGGTAACAGGCAGATCAAGCGTATCGGAACAGCCGTTGGCATTGGTTACGATCAGTCTGATTGAATAGGTTTGCGTAACAGGCGTATAATAGATATGACAAGGGTTTTGCTGCGTCGAAAAATTCTGAACGCCCGACGCCGGATCTCCGAAATCCCAGAACCAGGATTGGATTGAAGCCCCGGAACCAACAGAAGCGTCGGTAAAACAAACCTCGTCGCAATTGGTTATGGTATGGCTGAAACTTGCAATTGGCTTTTCAGCGAGAATTACCTGTTTGATTATGGAATTCTGGCAACCATTGATATCAAAAACGGTGAGCGTAACATAATAGACGCCGGTACTTGAATATTGATGAACCGGGTTTTGAGTATTGCCATAGTTTCCATCTCCAAAATCCCAAAGCCACGAACTAAGCAGATTTCCGCCAACGATTGTTGACAAATCGGTAAATTGAGTTGAGACGCCGGGAGTGAAACAATTCTGACCTCCGGTTTGATTCCATGAAAAATTGGCAACCGGACGGTCATGAACTATCACAGGTTTAACAACAGTTGAGATACAACCATGAAGCGACGTCACAATCAGCGAGACACTGAATGTTCCCGCAGAGGTAAAGGTATGAACGGGCCACTGGACATTTGAAGTTGGCGAACCATCGCCGAAATCCCATTGCCACGACACGATGTTGTCGCCCATGCAATAGGAAAGATTATTGAAATGGGTAGGAGAATCCTTGCAAACAGCTTCGGCGGTAAAATCTGCCACCGGACTTGGACTAACGCTGATGGTTTGCGTATTGCAGCTTGAACAGTTGGCGGCGTTGGTTACGCACAGCGTTACCGGATATAATCCCGGAGTTGTATAGGTATGCGTAGGGTTTTGCACTGTGCTGGTCGGAGTGAAATCGCCAAAATCCCAATACCAGGAAATCACAGGACTTCCCGAACCACTTGAAAAATCGGTAAAATAGGTGGTCTGATTTGCGCATGCCGGATTGAACTGGAACATAACCGTTGGCAGTGGGTGAACATTCACAAACTTTGTATATAAGTTTGAACATCCGTTGGTATCGGTCACGGTAAGAACCACTACATATTGACCGGAAACGGCGTAAGGATGAATCACAGGATCGGTAAAACTACCGTAGGACATGGTATTGCCATCTCCAAAATCCCAATGCCAATGATTTATTAACGATCCTGGATCAACAGAAATATCATGAAATTCGGTGAACTCACCCACGCAGCCTTCCGTTACATTGAATCCTGCTGTTGGCGAAGCGAAAATTACCACCTCCCGGATGAGCGAATCATAGCAAAGTCCGTTGTCATAAACTTTCAGTTTCACCTGATAGGTTCCAGGTGCGGAAAAGGTATGCGAAGGATTTTGCAACGAAGAAGTATTCATGGGACCGGTATTCGGATCTCCGAAATTCCATTGCCACATAATCAGTAATCCTGTTGAGGCATACGACTGGTCGGTAAAATGGGTTTCGCTTCCAAAACATGGCGAAGACCAGTTAAACGCGGCATTGGGCGATTTATCGTAATAAAACGATTTGGTAGCCGAATTGTCACAGGTATTCGCGCCGGTTACTTTCAACGTAACATGGTAAAGCCCCGGCGAATTGTAAACATGCGAAGGGTTTTGAATATAGGCATGGTTGGCTGCCCCTGAAGGCGGATCTCCGAAATCCCAGTACCAGAATGCCGGACCGCCTGCGCCCGACGACTGACCGGTAAATTTCACCGTATCGCTCGTACATCCCCAGTTATAGGTGAAATCAACCTGCGGAGCCGATTTAACCAGAACCGGTTTTGTAATTCCTTCGGAACAACCGGTATTATCAAACAGGTCAAGTCGCACGCTATGCATTCCTGAATAGGTAAATTGATGCAGCATAACCGGAACCCACGGTTGAACAGTAATAGGATTCAGATCGTCAAAATACCATTTCCCGTAATCAACAACAGTCCCCGGATTCAATGAGTATCCCGTAAACCTGGTTTCGGCGCCCAAACACACCGTGTCGGCTGAAAAATCAACCTGGATCACAGGATTTACATATACGGTATCCATAGTATAATCGGTACATTCGGAGTAATTTTTTACCGTGAGAGAAACATTATAACTCCCAACCATAATGTAAGTGTGAACAGGATTTATCTCTGACGATTGATAACCATCGCCAAAATCCCACAGATACTCATAAATTCCCGATCCATTGCCGGTTGACTGACTGGTAAAATGAACCTCGAGGCTTTGGCAGATATTTTGAAAAGTAAATGCCGCGTGCGGAATTGAATCAATGCCAATGGTTATACTATCCTTCGCCGCACAACCTTTGGTATCGGTCATGGTAATCACGTATGTTTCAGAAAACACAGGGGTAATCAGCGGCTCAAGCTGGTCTGGATTAACGACTCCGGCGGTTGGCAGCCACGAATAGGTATAGGGATAGATTCCGCCGAAACCATCTACGTTCATCTGAATACTATTGCCTTTACAAACCGTTGAATCAACATTGTTGATGTGGACGAAGAGCTGGGGATTTTCCGGAAGAAATACGCTGTCGCGCGCCCGACATGCTCTCAAATCAGTAACGGTAAGATAATACCAAAGATTTGGCGTGAGGTTATTAATCTGATTGGTTGTTTCTCCATTACTCCAAAGATATGTGTAAGGCGGAGTTCCCTGTAAAGGAGTCGCTTTGATCCATCCATCGGTACTTCCAAAGCAAACATCATGAGCCTCGAAGTTTATGATAACCGGATCGGGTTCGATGATTATAACCGTCTTTACAGCGTTGTTCATGTTGTTATCGGTTACCACGAATGTATAGTTGCCTGCGGGCAGATCCTGTATTCTGAAAATAAATGGAGGAGAACTCAGAATTGTTGTTTGTCCGTTATATAGAACCGAATAAGGCGGAACGCCGCCGGAAATAGTGAGTTCGATCCAACCGTCGCGTTCGCCGAAGCAACTGATATTTGAGGAATCAACGATTATAATCAAAGCCGCCGGTTGATACAATGTAGTGCATTTTTTGTTGAAACAGTTATTTGCGTCAACAACGCTGTCACAATACGCGCCTGCGAATAAATTCTGAATTGTAGAGGTTGTCGCGGCGTCCTGTTGGATAAGAATTCCATCAGAATCAAACCAATAGTGAATAAATGGCGGTACGCCGCCCGAAGCGCTGGAAGTTATTGATCCGTTGTTAAGACCGCTACCGGTTGGATTATTTACAGGATTAAAAATGATTGATATTGAATCGGGTCTGATAATCGGAACTGGCGTACACGACGATTTGCATCCTTTGGAATCCATCACTCCCAGGTTGTAATTCCCAGGAGGCAAACCGGTAAACACTGGTGAAGCGAGATATGTACCTGAAGGGCATTGAATGGTATAGACATAAGGCGGCGTTCCTCCGGTTACGTTTTGAATTGTGATTTGTCCGACGTCGCCATTGGTGAAACAATTGATATCGGTTTTCGTAAAGGAAAAAAGAATCTGAGAAGGTTGTAAAATTGAGAAGCAGGAATTCACAAAGCAACCTCTGACATCTGTAACAGTTACACAATATGTTCCGGCGCATAAGCCGGAGATGTTTTGCGCAGTTCCGATAATGTAGCCGGGTGTGGCTGAATTTTCCCATAAGTAGGTATATGGCGCGGTTCCGCCGCTGGCAAAAACTGCCGCCACACCGTCGCAATCGCCGAAGCAATCAAGCATTGCCGTATAAGTTAATGTAGTTATTGCGAGCGGATTTGCCGGCTGGCTGATGGTTACTATTTTTGAGATCTGGCAATTATTAGAATCCACTACGGTAACAGTATAATCGCCGGGGCAAAGATTTATGATTTTCCCGCTTACCGGAGTTGTTTCGCTCGGTATCACAATAATATTGGAAGAGTTTCTCCAGGTTATGATATAAGGCAAATTCCCTCCCGAAGCAGTGGCTGTGGCAGTTCCGTCGCAGGCTCCGAAGCAGGCGACATTGGTTGAGATTGTAGTAACGGCTAGAGCTGAAACATTTACCGACGCTGTTTTTGAACAGGATTTCACATCAGTTACAGTTACGGTATAAGTTCCTGGCGATAAGCCTGATGCAGGATTTGTTGTTTGTCCGCCCGACCAGAAATAGGCATAAGGAGAATTACCGCCTGAAACGAGCGCTTCCGCCGAATAGGTAACGCAATTGGAATAAGTTTTGAAGCCGATGTTTATCGGTGGCGGTTCCGGCAAAACTACTGAAAACGCCTGCGGGCATCCGATGGAATCGGTTACCGTTACAGAATATAAGCCGGCAGTTAATCCTGAGGCTACATTGGTTGTACTTCCATTTGACCACAGAAAGCTATATTCCGGCGGATTCAGGTATGGCGTTCCACCGGAAGGGGTTATTGTGATTGAGCCATCGCTGCCGCCGCCGCAGGAAACGGTATCGCGGGTGAAAGTGGCAGTGATTTGGGGGTTTTCATAAATAATGGCGCTTCCCAGCACAACGCCTCCACTCGCATCGGTAACGGTAACTGAATAGGTTCCGGGGTTCACATTGATGAGGCATGATTGAGTTGTGTTATTACTCCAGTGATAACCGTAAGGCGTTGATCCTCCATAAGCGGTAACGCAGGTAGATCCGTTAGTCATCCCAAAACAAACAGTGTCGGGAGGAATTGGTTGAATTGCCAGCGGCTCGATCAGGATGCAAGCTGTATCGCGGCAACCCTGCGAATCGGTAATGGTATCGCACCAAGTCCCGGGAATAAGTCCACACGCCATTGATGTTGTTGCGCCATTATTCCAATGATGCGTATACTGTGGAATTCCGCCTGTTGGAGTAACATCGAGGCAATAGGTTGTTGAAGAACCAACTGTAACAGTCGTTTTAACGTAAGTAAACTCCATCCGGGCATTTTCAAAAACGTTTCTGTAATCCTCCATAATACACCCATTGCCATCCGTAATTTTTATGTGATAATTGCCGGCATAAAGCAGATACTCTTTCCAGATGCTGGGATTTGGCGCCAGAATGATATCATTTATAGGATTTTGAGGATGAACAATCGGAGCAACTGGTTCGATCAAAACGTTGTAAGGCGGCGTTCCACCCCAAACCCTGATTTTGATTTTCCCGGTACTGTCGCCCCAGCATTTCACGAGATCAACAGGCGCGATAATCAGAAAGAGTTCGGCGCGCTGCGTCATCATAATTGTATCGTGCGACGAAAGGCAACCCAGCGCATCCCTGACTTGTATGTGGCGCTCTCCAAGCGCGACATCATTAAAAACGCTGTCAGTCTGCCAGGGTCTTGGTTCTAAATAATATTCGTGCGCCCCAGTTCCGCCCGTGGCATGGATTAAGATTGTCCCATTGATATTCGGAGGATCCTTATAACAGGGAATTGGCGTAACTGTCACAGAATTGATGATGACCGGAGTCGGACCGCCAACCGTTTCGTTTACGCTAACGCTTTCGCAACCGTAAGCGTCCATAATTTTAAATTGGTAGGTTCCTTTACCAAGTCCGGTGAAAACATTGTTCGTAGGGGGATTGTTGGCTGAGTATCCACCGGAACAGTTCCCACTACCTGTGTACCGATAAAAGGTATAGGGCATCTCTCCTCCTTTGCCCCATATTGTCACTACGCCGTTAGTGTTGAAACTACAGGGGCTTACATTAATTACTTCTGTAAGGGAGTCCTCCAATGGGATATAATTGTTTTTGAAATACCAGTTTGAGTTATTTCCAAGGTCGATGGAACGCTTTGCAGTATCCGGGGCTGCCGGCGGTATCAGAATATTACCGTTGACGCCTTTGATTTCAATATAATCAATGAATTGGGGACGGTTTGTAGCAATAGTTCCCTGTAATAAGTTATCATTGCTGGTAATGCGTGTGTGTTCGCAATGGTATTCCCCAAAAAGGATGATGGTGTCATGGATAGTCTGAATTTTATTTTTTTCTATTGTCAATGTGTCTTTTGAATAAGCTGGGCATGAACACCCATAACTCCAGATGCGCCTCATCATCACTTTATTAAATTCATTGGAACCCGACAGCAGGTTGCCATTGGCTTCAAACCGGCAGGAATCGGCATAGTTATTATTCCCTTTAATTGTACCGTTGTGATTGAAATGAACCATGTAGTTAATCTGGTTGTCGTTGCCTTGAAGCCAGCCATAATCAATATTCCTGCAATCCCCGCAACCACAATAGGGATGCGTGGAAAATAAAAACCGGTTGTAGATACATTTATTTGAATAGGCAAGTCCCAACTGATATATTTCAACAGAATCAAAAATACATGTGTCAACATGTAAAGTTCCATTTGCTCTGAACAAGGCGTCATTGAAAGTATCATGTTGGGCAATAAGTTCGCCATTCGTCATAAACTCAATATTATCAAACTTCAGGCTATCTGCCGCATCGAATGTGCACAGATTGCCAGGTTCGGTGATATCGCCGGTAAATAATATTTTCGAAGCGCCACTTGAATATACTTTCATGGAGCTATTAACATGAGTAATGCGACTGCTGATATTGGTAAGGTTATTCATCGATCGTATGGTCAGCAATGAAGATCCAAGGTCAATGCTACGGATATTCAATGGATTGACCGGCGCGGAGTTGAAACGATAGCATTTGACGTTATGGTTATTTGTGATCACGTGCCCGCTGTTTATATCAAAATTTCCCAGGACATAAAAATCATCAAGCAAATTAAAATGACCATTATTACCGTCGAAGATAGCGCCTGCTGGAATGGATTTGCCTGCTGTTTTAATTGTCACTGTTTTATTTACTGCGGCAAAGGTGGTTTGTCCGGTAAAATTAAAATCCATATTAGGTAGGTACTGAAGCATTCCGAATATGAAGATCGGCTTTGAGCCTGCCAACGTTATTTGAAACGGAATATTTCTCCAAATCATATCATTGCATTCACACGTGGTAATGAATGGCGCTGTTCCTTGATCAAATTTGAAGAGTGCATTACCGGTAAAGGAGTTTCCGTCAAATACCACGCTTGTCGTCTGTCCGGGAATTATCGATCCTGTGGACCCTCCGGAAGTGGTTGACCAGTGGAAGGGTTCGCCCCAACTTCCGGGTCCTCCAACCCAATACAGGGTGTCTTGACCCAAAGAATGGTTTCCGTAAAAGAATAAAACCGTAAAAAGCAGAAAACCGATGTAACTGTTTTTCATAAAAAATCCTCCACTCAGATTTGATGAAAATGATTTAGTGACTGTATTGTATTTTTTTTGTTTGTGAAATTTGACTCATTGAAATCACAGTTATAAACATTAAGGCTTCCTGTACCTTTGAAAAGCACATCATGAAAATTTACTGTATCTCCAAATAAATGTTTTCTCGTACCAGATTCCTCCATGTCGTTAATAAATTCAAAATGACAATAGTCAGCCCCGAAATTAGATAAATAAATGGTATTATACTAAAAGCGGAATAAACTATTCGTTTATAATTGTAAAAAGATCCTCTTTGTGGCTTTACATTTACGCAAATTGGATTACAGATTACGCGGAAAAATTTCTATTAAGTATATTTTTTACCTTTGTCGCCTAACTATAGATCAGCCCTATGAAAACGAAAACCGCAATTGACATTCAAAAACTTGAAATGGCTGCCAGCAGACTCCGCGCAATGGCTCATCCGATGCGTATTGCCATCGTAGAATTACTTACTGATAATGAGAAGTTGACAGTCACAGAAATATATGTTCATCTCGGAATTGAGCAGGCATCCGCTTCGCATCATCTTAATATACTGAAAAACAAAGGGTTGCTGGAGTCTAAACGCGACGGCAAAATGATTCTGTATTCCTTACGAATACAAGCGCTTACAAAATTGATTGACTGTATCAATCAATGTGGGCTGCATTAATTCCATGTTTCCTCGACATCCCAGTTTGAACGAATTTCCACCATTTTTGGAAGATACAATACCTCTTCAGGCTGAATCATGCGGTTGTAATTTCCTGAATCCCATCTACCATTCTTATTCCGGTCTTTGATGGCTTTGATTTTATATTTACCAGGGATTATGAAATCAAAGCGGATTTTGCCAGGTTCCGATATAATTTGCTCTTCAAAAAGAACAGTTTCCTTTTCATTCGTCAATTGAATTATATAGTTCCCTTTAAATGCAGGTAAATTAACAGAAAGTATCAGGTTCCCGAAATCTTTTTCTGCTTTGGTCTTGAAATTCAGGAGCAACGTATCTTGAGTTATTCCATTCAAACCGTAGAAGGTTGAATCAGGAAAAATCAGTTTGTAATTTTTTTCCTCTTTCCATAAATAATTAATTCGAATTTTCCTGTGCAAACTGTCGGCATATTCAATGGATGGGTGAATGGTGTCTTTATCTTCAATAAGTAATACCCGTTTAAAATCAGCGCTGCTCAATGGGAATGACCAGGCCAATACAAGTTTGTTTTTAAACTGATTTAAGCTGAATCCGCTGGACGGACTGACAATAGAAAGCCGTTCTTCCGCGACTGGCATATCTTTTTTTTGCTTTTTTTCTGTTTTTACCCAGGCAAGATCAACTGTGTCGGTAGTTAGTTTTTCAGCGGCAATTCTTAATGTAATTGAATCGGTTGCAGGTCGGGTAATCCAAAGCGTCACCGAATCCCGTTTCGTCGAAAATTCAGTTAAGCGCCAGGGTTTGATGGAGTCGAAGTTTAATGGGGTTAATTGTAATTTTTCAACCGGAAACCGGAAGATCAGCAAAGCCATTCCCTGAGGAGGAAAAGTAGATTTTACGAGACGTTGAGCGGAATCAGTTTGTTCGAATAAAAAAAGTTCAAATGTTGGATATACGGGCTGAACAGGCTTAACTGTATCGCTTTTTTTCGTGGAATCCACGGCAACGAGTGTATCGGCGCTCTTGATCTCCATATAAAATGGCTCGACAAGGCTATCGAGAAAAGCAATTTTTTCGGAAGGCTGATTGAAAATCAGGTCGCCGTTCTGGTCGGCAAGCGCCAGTAACTTACATTTTTTCTTCTGGAGGTTATTGAAAACAAACTGCCCTTTTTCATCCGTTTTGGTAATATAATAGGGTGGGACATAAAGAGGCAATGAATCAAAGGCGATAGTATCGTTATTATCAATATAGATTCCGATAAAAATATCTTTCTGCGGTGTGTGATCGAATGCAGAAACCAGAGTTCCCTGTAATGACAGTGAATCAATATAGGATCCAGTGGAAAATACGTAGTTAAAACCTTTCAAAATGTTATTTTCTGTAAGGTCGGTAATGGCATTTCCAAATGTTATTGAGTAGGTTGTATTTGCCGAAAGAGTATCATCAAAAAGAACGACAAGCGATTTTCCCCGGACTCTGGTATCAAGAGGTTTTCGTAATGGTGGTGAAATATAAATTTCATTAACGGGATTTTTCAGGGCGAGAAATTCATCAAAATCAATTCTGAAACTTTTTTCAGCAAACAGAATACTGTTTGAAAAAGGGTCGCATGCCAATACTTTGGGTGGCTTCAGGTCTTTAGGACCACCTTGCGGACTGACCGGATTTGCGCACCGGATTAGCAGCAATGTAGCAGCCAGACAGAGGATACAAAAATATATATTGGTTTTTTGCACGCGAACAGGGGATTTTCGTAAGTTTGTGACCCCAAAATTACCAATCGTTTTCGATAGTGGAACAAATTTTTCATAATTTTACATTGTTAATCAACAAACAAATAAAGTATGTCAGGTCACAATAAATGGTCAACTATCAAACGCAAAAAAGGAGCGTTAGATGCTAAAAGATCGAAAATATTTTCAAAGATCATCAAAGATATTACGATTGCCGTTAAAGAAGGTGGGGCTGATCCTGACGGGAACCCCCGGTTACGCCTTGCCATTGCAAATGCAAAAGGCGCTTCGATGCCCAAGGATACCATCCAAAGGGCTATCAGTAAAGGAGCTGACAAGGATGCTGCGGCGCTTATTGAAACTACTTATGAAGGGAAGGGAGCTCATGGCGTTGCAATTTTCGTTGAGTGTACCACCGATAATCTTCAGAGGACGGTATCAAATGTTCGCGCTCATTTTAATAAGCATGGCGGAGAATTAGGGCAAAACGGGATGCTGAACTATCTGTTTGACCGCAAAGGAATTTTTGTTGTTCCCAAGGGAAATCTTGATCGTGATGAATTTGAGATGGAAGTGATTGATGCAGGCGCTGAAGACATATCGCTGGAGGAGGACTTTTTTACCATTACTACAGCGATGGAGGATTTTGGGAGCATGATCAGGAAATTTGAGCAGTTGAAGATTGAACCAGAAAGCGCTTCTCTGCAACGTATTCCAAAAACAACAGTTACTCTCGACGAAGACGCTACCCGAAAAGTTTTGAAACTTATTGATGTTATAGAGGATGATGATGATGTTCAGAATGTATTTCACACACTCGAAATTAGTGATGAACTTGCTGAAAAGCTTTAATTAGCAAAAAAAAACGCGGCTTTCGCCGCGTTTTTTTTTTGCTCTTGATTTTGAGCGACTAAACCTCGCAGATAAACTGTGTCAGATTGATTCCTTTTGGCAGATCAAGTTTTTTCCTTAATCTGATGCGTGAAATTTCAGTGCTTGGCGCCGTGATTTTCAATATGTGACTGATTTCCTTTGTACTTAGGTTCATACGCAACAATGCGCATAATTTATGGTCGGTGGGAGTAAGTTGGGGAAGCGTTTTCCGCAGCCGGTCAAAGAATCCCGGATGAATCTGCTCAAAATGGGCTTTAATGCGGTACCAGTCATTATCAAATTTGATATTTTCATCAATTGTTTTCAGAACAGTTGAAACATCGCCTTTGGTGAGCTGCCTGTCATTTTTCATCAGGCGGTTGATGTCTTTACGAATCAGTCCGATGATTTTATTCTTTTGGGAAATAAAGATAGAAGATGTTGATAGTTCCCGGTTGATAAGGTCAATCTCCATGTGGTGCTTCTGTTTTAGCAACTGGTTTACCTTCTGTTCGGCGCGAATTCGTTCCTGAAGACGCAGGTTACGCTCTTTTTCAACTTTCTTCCGTTGTTCAATTTCATTTTTTAATTCGGAAATGATTCGCTCATTGGTAATTTCGAGATTGCGCTGGTAATTGGCTACCTCAATTGCAACGCGAACCTGATCAATGTCAACAGGCTTAAACAGGTATGCGTAAGGTTTCAACGAAAATGACTTCGTAAAAACTTCACTTTTGTTAGCGGCGGTAAGAAAAATTATGCCACAATTATAATTTTCCGTGAGCACACGGGCGGCTTCAATTCCATCCATTTTACCGGCAAGGCCAACATCCATAATCACAATATCAGGCTCCTTCTCTCTTTCATGAAGCGCTGCAATATTTTCAATTGCGTTTTCAGCCCTGGCGTCGATGCCTAATACATCATAACCTAAGCTTGTCAGCCTGTTCTTAAGATCGTGAGCAACGATTAATTCATCCTCCACGATATACAAACTAATTGGTGTCATAGTAGAAATTTTAAAATGATAAATCAGAGTTATTAACTATTTATTATTTTTCCCGCCGATTACCTGATAGGTTAATTCACTCGATTGTAACCACATTCTGTCAGGAAACCTCATGGCATTCAAATTTGTATTTTCAGTTAGTTGTTAAGTTGTCGCATTATTGTCAAGCTATCACAATTATGAACTAAAATTTTCATTTCAAAGCAGAAATAGTTTGATTTTGTGATTAATCAGAGGGCTTTTATCACCCTGTCAGTTTCGATTGGATGTTAGGGCTTGCAAACATACAACATTATTGTCTTTTTCCAAACGGTTATGTTAAAAATAACGTAACATTTTTTAAAAATGTTAATAATAGCCGTTTTCTGAATTAGAATGGATTGGAAGAATTGATTTTATTGTAAATTTGGTCACCCTAACGAATCGCTTTTATGGCATTGATTAATTCGGTTATTTCCTGGCTGATGAAAAAACGAATTCATCAGATTGAACTATTTAAAATATATCCGCACGAGGTGCAAACGGAGTTGCTTAGGAAATTACTCTTTACTGCAAAAAATACAGAATGGGGCAGAAGGTACGACTTTAAATCATTGACCACCACTGACCAATTTTCTAATCGCCTGCCAGTTCTTGATTATGAAGCTCATAAGGCAGATATTGACCGTTTGCGTAAAGGAGAACAGAATATCTTATGGCCTTCTGAAATAAAATGGTTTGCCAAATCATCAGGAACTACCAGCGATAAAAGTAAGTACATTCCTGTAAGCATGGAAGCGCTGGAGGAATGTCATTTTAAAGGAGGGAAAGATTTGCTTTCCATATACTGCAACATGCACGAAAATACCCAGCTTTTCAACGGAAAAGCAATTGCTATGGGCGGTTCGCATCAAATTCTCGAAGTAAACAACGATTTATATTACCAGGGAGACCTCTCTGCAATACTGATCCAGAACCTCCCTGTATGGGTGGAATTCCTACGAACCCCCAATTTGTCAATTGCTCTTATGGATGATTGGGAAAACAAGATTGAGATGATGGCATCAGAAACTATGCAGCATGATGTTACCAATATTTCAGGGGTTCCATCATGGACTTTGCTGCTTTTCAAAAGAGTTCTTGAACTTTCAG
The DNA here is from genome assembly GCA_026391715.1 of Bacteroidota bacterium. Lineage (GTDB taxonomy): Bacteria > Bacteroidota > Bacteroidia > Bacteroidales > FEN-979 > CAIVAT01. The sequence continues at coordinate 52,168 of JAPLDO010000148.1, read as the reverse complement.
GAAAATCTAACATCCTCGAAGTCTGGCCCAACTTTGAACTGTTCATTCATGGCGGGGTGAATTTTTTGCCATATCGTGAACAGTTTCACAATCTGCTGCCCTCCGATGAGGTAAATTACCTCGAAACATACAATGCCTCCGAAGGCTTTTTCGGAATTCAGGATAGGGATAAAGCAGATGATATGCTGCTTATGCTTGATTATGGCATTTACTATGAATTTGTCCCCCCCGACCAGGTTGGATTGGAATATCCCAAAGCTTGTCGTCTTGACGAGGTAACAGTAAATACACAATATGCCCTGGTCATTACAACCAATGCCGGGCTTTGGCGATACATGATCGGCGATACAATTCAGTTCACTTCTGTTGATCCGTACCGGATTAAAATTACCGGAAGGACGAAAAATTTTATCAACGCTTTTGGAGAAGAAGTAATTATAGACAACGCCGAAAAAGCAATGGCTCACGCCTGCCTGCGAAGTCATTGTATAGTTGCAGAATACACCGCAGCCCCAATATACCTCTCAGGTAAATTAAAGGGAGCGCATGAATGGATCATCGAATTTGAAAAACCACCCGAAGACCTTGCTTTTTTTACCAGTTCACTCGATACTGCCCTGAAATCGTTAAATTCTGATTATGAAGCCAAACGTTATCATAATCTAATGCTCGAAGAGCCGGTTATCCGAATTGCTCCACCCACCACCTTTTATAAATGGCTCAAAATGAAAGGAAAATTGGGAGGTCAGCACAAAGTTCCCCGCCTGTCAAACGACCGGAAATATATTGATGAAATCCTGCAAATCATATCGCCGAGTTGATTCATTTTGTTAATTTTGAACTCAAAATCTAAGACATGCACATTGCCATAGCCGGAAATATCGGTTCCGGAAAAACGACTTTAACCGGTTTGCTTGCCAAACATTTTGGGTGGACCCCTCATTATGAAGATGTTGATACAAATCCATATCTGAACAGCTTTTATGAAGATATGCAACGCTGGTCATTCAACCTGCAGATATATTTTTTGAACAGCCGCTTCAGGCAGGTCATTGAAATTAGAAATTCAGGGGAAACTGTTGTTCAGGATCGCACCATTTATGAAGATGCTTTCATCTTTGCGCCCAACCTTCATGCCATGAACCTGATGAGTACCCGTGATTTTGATAATTACCGGTCGCTGTTTGATCTGATGAACAAATTCATCCAGCCTCCCGATCTGCTGATTTACCTTAGAGCTACTGTTCCAACGCTGGTTAATCAGATTCAGAAGCGGGGACGCGAATATGAAAATAGCATTCGTTTGGATTATCTGAAAAACCTGAATGAAATGTATGAAGATTGGATTAACGGATATAAATTCGGCAAGCTGCTAATCATTGACGCCGATAACCTTAAGGTTAACGAAAATCCTGAAGATCTTGGACAGGTGATTGACAGCATTAACGCTCAATTACACGGATTATTCTGATTTTTTCACATGAAAATACTTGGAATCATTCCTGCCCGCTACGATTCATCGCGTTTTCCGGGAAAACCGCTGGTTTTAATCAACGGTAAAACCATGATCAGCCGCGTTTATGAACAAGCCATGAAATGCAGTGAACTAACAAAAGTAGTGGTTGCAACCGATAATGAAACTATATGGAATCATGTTCAATCTTTTGGCGGAAAGGCGATGATTACTTCTATCCAACATCGCAGCGGCACCGAACGCTGTCAGGAGGTTGTTGATAATCTCGCATCGGCAGAAGAACCGTTTGATTTTGTTATAAACATACAGGGTGATGAACCTTATATTGCTCCCAAACAGATTTCTCAACTGGCACATTGTATAATAAATTCCCGGTTTTCATTGGCGACTCTTATAAAAAAAATTACTTCCTCTGAAGATCTTGATAATCCCAATGTTGTTAAAGTTGTTACTGGGACTTCAGGACAGGCTCTCTATTTCAGCAGATCGGCAATTCCCTTTAGCCGCGGATGCGTCAAGAATAACTGGCTCAACTGCGCCGATTACTATAAACATATCGGAATTTACGGCTACCAGCCTGCGGCGCTTAAGCAAATTGTTGCATTCCCGGTTTCAAAATTAGAACTTGCCGAATCGCTCGAACAACTACGCTGGCTTTCCAACGGATTAATGATTCAAACGCGGGAAACCGAATATGAAAGTATTTCTATTGACACGCCTGCCGATGTTTTAAAAATTCCCGCCGAATCCTGAACAGATGCAAAGAAATGTCATAACTTTGCAGATTCAAAAGAACCATCCTCAATGGAAATCCGAAATTTCATTTCTGAATTATTGTCAGAACACGATTGTGTGATCATTCCGGGTTTTGGCGGTTTTATCGGCAATTACGCGCCGGCAGGAATTGATCCGGTAAATCATACTTTTCATCCGCCTTCAAAACAATTACTGTTCAATATCAATCTCCGTCACAATGATGGTTTACTGGCAACCAAAGTTTCTACTTCGCTTGGCGTATCATATACCGATGGATGTAATCTTGTTGAGGATTTTGCCGAAGAGTGCATTAACTCATTAAACGTAGGAGAATCCCTGCATTTTCCCAGGGTGGGGCGACTGTTTGCAGGCGCGGAAGGTAACATTCAGTTTGAACAACATAAAACGGCAAATCTGCTACCTGAATCTTTCGGACTCACTACCTTCATCTCTCCTCCGGTTTCACGCCAGGCTTCAAAAGGGAATGTTCGCAGAAAAAAGGTTGTTCAACATAATGAAATACGGAAAAGGTTCATCATTCCGGGATTTCTCAGATGGGCAGCTCAGAAAACAGAGCAGGTAGCTCCGGATCAACCTGTAAATGCTGAGACTCCAACTTCCGCGACAATAGAAAATCAACTTTCCGCAAATAACTTTGCCGTCATCATCGGGGCGTTCAGGTTAAAAGATAATGCCGAAAAACTGATTCAGGATCTTAAATCCCGGGGAGTTGAGGCTTCTGTTTATGACCGCACAAAAACCGGGCTTTACCGGGTCGCAATGGGAACCTTTTCACAACGTGAGGAAGCGCTACAATTACTGGCTTCAGTTCAGTCCTCCGAATTTAAAGGCGCCTGGTTACTTACCAAACAGGGTGATCAGTGGCAAAGAAAAAACTGATTCACTTTCAGGAAAATCTTACTTTCCCTCATCTTTTTCAACCTTCCTATCATGAACTCGGCATGGATGTGAAAGGATCAAGGTTGTGGAGGGGATGCAGATCGGTGATTGAAGGAAATTTGAAAAATGTCGCTTTTATTCGAACCCGTGTTGACCATATCGGGAAATTCTTTGCGCCTGGCGAAATTTCGGCGATATGGATTACCTTCCCCGATCCGCAGAAAAATAAGGAACGGCTGCGGCTTACTTCTCCTGGATTTCTTGAAAAATATAGTCATGTTTTATCTCCCGGCGGAATCATTCATCTGAAAACAGACGATGCAGTATTTTACCTCTATTCTATTGACGTTATCAAAAAACTGAAACATCAAATACTCTGGAATACCGATGATCTTTATCACTCAGGTACGGACGATGAAGTTATACAGATTCAGACATATTATGAGCAAAAGTGGCTCGAAATGGGTAAGAAAATTTGTTATGTGCGGTTTAAACTGAATAATTTATGAAAAAATTTACACTGTTTGTTCTGTTCTTTCTAATAGTAAGGGTAACAGGTTTTGCCGAGGAAGGAATGTGGATTCCTATGTTGATTGAGCAATTGAATGTAAAAAAGATGCAGGATCTCGGATTGAAATTATCTGCGGAGGATATTTACAGCGTCAATCATTCGAGCCTTAAAGACGCCATCGTTCAGTTTGGCGGCGGCTGCACTGCAGAAATAGTTTCGGCAAAGGGGCTGATTTTTACCAACTACCATTGCGGTCTGGGCGCAGTTCAGCGGCTGAGTTCGCTCGACCGCGATTATATAACAAACGGCTTCTGGGCAAAGTCAAACCAACAGGAATTGCCTTGTCCGGGTACGACAGTTACATTGCTTGTGCGGATGGAGGATGTGACATTGAAAACGCTAACCGGAGTAACCGCAGAAATGAACGAAATGCAGCGGAACCAGATTATCCGGCAGAATATTGAACAGATTGAGAAAGAGACCGAAAAAGGAACTCACTTTGTGGCAAAGGTCAGACCATTTTATTATGGAAACCAGTATTATCTTTTCGTAAACGAGGTTTTTAGGGATGTCAGGCTTGTTGGCGCTCCACCCGTAGGTATTGGAAAATTTGGCGGGGATACCGATAACTGGATGTGGCCCAGACATACCGGCGATTTTGCGGTATTCCGGATTTATGCCAATACCAATAACGAACCGGCGGCATGGTCAAAAGATAATATTCCCTATAAACCAAAGAGTTTCCTTCCAATTTCTTTAAGGGGATACGAGAAAAACGATTTTACATTTGTTTTTGGCTATCCAGGTACAACCCGCGAGTATCTTCCATCATACGGGGTTGATCTCATTGCCAATAAGGAAAATCCTCTCAGAATCAGTCTCAGGCAAAAACGTCTTGATATTATGAATGCCGCGATGGACGAAAGCCCGCAGGTTCGAATCCAGTATATGGCAAAAGTCAACGGGATTGCAAATTACTGGAAAAAGATGATCGGAGAATCACGAGGAATTCGCAGGTTCGACGCCATTGCAAAAAAAGAGATGGCTGAACAACAGTTCCGACTACGGGCTGATTCAAATGAGCGCTGGAAAGTAAATTACAGTGGTTTACCTGACGCTTTTAAAGCTGCCTATCAGCAATATCTACCCTTTGATTTATCCTCCATATATATAACAGAGGCTGCACAGGGAATTGAAGTTATCCGCTTTGCAGCCGGTTTCAGGGAACTTTCAAAGATTAGCAAAGACAAACTGACAACCCCGGCAGCGATTGGCAGGGCTTTGGAAAATTTGCGGCTCGTAACGCGGGATTTTTATAAAAACTGGCAGCCATCCATTGATCAGAAAATTATGGCTGTAGCGCTTCAGGAAATGTCGGACAAAATGGATAATCAATATAAGCCTGAAATTATCAGCGAGATTGCAATACGGTACAAAAATGATTTCAGCCAATATACTAATGAGGTTTTCCAGGCGTCTCTTTTTACCGATTCAACCCGGCTTCTGCATTTTTTAAACGGATATAAACCGTCTCATTGTAAGAAACTCGATAAAGACCCCGTTTTCTATTTGATGCAGGGCATTTATAATTATCACGAGAAGAATATTCTGCCTGGAGCTAACCGTTCCCTGGTCAGGATTGACAGTATTCAAAGATTATACATGGCAGCTTTGATAGAAATGCAAGCGGGAAAAGTACTTTACCCCGACGCCAACGGAACGCTGCGCATCGCTTATGGTAAGGTGAATGACTACGAACCGGCTGATGCAGTTAAATACAACTATTTTACTACTTTATCAGGCGTGATGCAAAAGGAGGATTCGACAATTTATGATTACAAAGTGGATCCTGATTTAAAGAAATTGTATTTAAGCAATGATTTCGGCAAGTACGCCGACAAGGATGGAACCATGCACGTGGCATTTACTGCGAGTAACCATACTACCGGCGGCAATTCAGGAAGTCCGGTGTTAAACGGAGATGGACAAATGATTGGGATAAATTTTGACCGCAACTGGGAAGGCACGTTAAGCGACTTAATGTACGACCCTTCGCAATGCAGGAATATCTCGCTCGATATAAGATACTGCCTTTTTATCATTGATAAAGTTTACGGCGCCAGCCGCCTGATTGATGAGATGAAAATCATCAACTGAAAAGGTTGACAAGCGCGTTTTGAATGGTTGGGAAATTGAATTTAAACCCGGCGTTCAAGAGTTTTTCCGGAATAACTTTCTGTCCGTCAAGCAGTGCCTGTGCGCCTTCGCCATAAAGTTTTTTCAAAATAAAAGCAGGCACAGCAATCCAGGTTGGTTGATTGAAAACTTTGCCCAGTATATCTGTAAATTCAGCATTATTGGATGGATAAGGCGACACTGCATTGACTATTCCTCTAAGATTTTCATTTTCGATTGCGAAAATGAATGCATTCATCAGGTCATGAATATGGATAAACGAAACGGCTTGCTTCCCGGAACCCAGTTTTCCTCCAAGTCCGATGCGGAAAAGGCGTTGCATCTTCTCAAGCGCTCCTCCGTCATTACCAAGTACCATTCCAAGACGAAAAATAACGACACGGGTCTTTATTTCTGCCCGTCGCGCTTCCCGTTCCCATTCCATACATACTTTTGCGAGGAAGTTGTTGGCAAGAGAAAGGCTGGTTTCAGCGTGTGTTTCTTTGGAATCGTAAATGCCAATTGCAGAAGTGGAGATTAATAAGGCAGGCTTTCTTTCAGCCAGGTTAATGGCGTCTGAAATTTTACGGGCGGTTGTCACCCGGCTGGCGATAATCTCTTTCATATAATCGGGCGTCCATTTTTTTGCAACCGGCGCGCCGGCGAGGTTAATTACTACATCAGCGCCTTCGATTTTCTGAATAAGAAAATCATGATCCGGCAATGAAAATGAATCTCTGTTAATGATCCTGACAGTCCAATCCTTCTGCTGAAGTATTCTTACCAGAGTTTTTCCAATAAATCCGCTTGCTCCACTTACTGCAATGACCATGTTTTTTTTTGTAAAGTTAGCTAATTCTTTAATTTTGCTTACTTTTATTGTCGAATTACATTGAGCGCTTTTTACTACCCTAACTAACTGCAAAATCAGATAACGAGTCATGGATCAAAACGAACAAAAAAAATTATTTTCCGAATTTCCACCGGTTTCCACAAAAGCATGGGAAGAACGAATAATTGCCGACCTTAAGGGAGCCGACTATAACAAAAAACTTATCTGGAAGACCGACGAAGGATTTGATGTGAAGCCCTATTACAGAGCTGAGGATATGGAAGGGCTTGAATACCTGAATGTCGTGCCGGATGGCTCAGCAAACGAAGGCTGTGAGCGAAATCGAAATAATGACTGGCTGATCAGACAGGATATTTGTGAAGAAGCTATTGAAGCGGCAAACGCCATCGCCCGCGATGCAGTTTCAAAAGGAGCCGCCTCAATTGGGATTAAAGCCACTCAGGTTAGTTCTCATAAGCAAATGGGACAGTTACTCGAAGGTATTGATCTCTCGAAAACCGAAATTAATTTTATTGCTTCACAATCCTATCCACTTACACTTGAGCTTTTTATTTATGAAGTGATTCACAGGGCCGAAAACAGCGGCAAAATTAAAGGGTCTCTGAATTTTGATCCGATTAGTTACCTTTTACTTCATGGGGAATTCTATTCTAATTGGAATCAGAACATTGACGACGCCGAATACCTGTTACGAACAATTCAGACTAAATTACCCGGGTTTCAAGCTATAACCATCAATGGGCATTATTTTCAAAACGCGGGAGCTACGCTGGTTCAGGAATTGGCTTTCAGCCTTGCATCGGCAAATGAATATCTTACAGGGCTTACCGATAAAGGTTTAACGGTAGATCAGGTATCGCCATTCATTCGGTTTTCTTTTGGTATCGGACCCAATTACTTTATGGAAATTGCGAAGTTGAGGGCAGCGCGGATTTTGTGGGCGCGCATGGTTGAACAGTATAAACCAGTCTCTGATGAATCTTTGCGTATCTTCATTCATGCTGCCACGGCTCAATGGAATATGTCGGTTTACGATCCTTATGTTAATATGTTGCGCACAACTACCGAGGGTATGTCGGCGGCGCTGGGCAACGCAGATTCAGTAACAGTTTTACCGTTTAATGTTTCCTATCAGCGTCCCGATGATTTTTCAACCCGGATTTCGAGGAACCAGCAGCTTGTATTGAAGGAAGAATCGTACTTTGATAAAATCATTGATCCGGCTGCCGGTTCTTATTATATTGAAAATCTTACTAACTTAATTGCCCGTCATGCCTGGGATTTGTTCAGGGAGGTAGCCTCAAAAGGCGGAATTATTGAATGTATCAAATCTGGATTTATCCAGGATGAGGTTGAGAAAAGTCGCAAGAAAAAGGAATCTGACATTGCTCAACGCAGAATTATCATGTTGGGAACAAATCAGTATCCGAACCTTCAGGAAACTATGCTCGACCAGATTCAGTTTTTTCAGGAACCCCAAAAAGAAAAGGAGTCGCTGTATAAAAAGCTTTTGCCTTACCGCGCCGCTCAGCCTTATGAGGAAGTCAGACTCGCTACGGAACGGTATGTAGAGAAAGGAAATAAACGTCCGTTGGTGTTTTTATTCACTACTGGCAATATCGCCATGATGCGCGCCCGCGCAGGTTTTGCAACAAATTTCTTTGGTTGCGCCGGATTTGAAATAATTGATAATCCTGGATTTTCAACGGTTGAAGAGGGGGTTGAAGCAGCGTTGGCGTCCACAGCGGAAATAGTTGTGATTTGCAGTTCCGATGAAGAGTATCCATTGATCGTTCCCGAAATCGCTTCGAGGATTCGTCTGGCAAATAATCAGATACAACTTGTGGTTGCCGGGTATCCGAAAGATTATATAGAACAGTTTAAACTTGCCGGTATTGATGATTTCATTCATATCAGGAGCGACCTGCCTGCTACCCTGAAGTCATTCCAGCAATGTTTAGCATCGAATAGTTGATACAATGTTTATAGAAAGTTTATGACAGATTTCAAATTAGCTCCAGATTCTGAAAATTCTTCAAAAGGACCACTTACGTTGTTGGTTGTCGAAGACAATGCCATCAGCCTCCGGATGATTCAGGTCTCCCTGCTTCGTCTTGGCTATAAGGTAGATGCTGCCGCAGATGGCGCTGCCGCAGTTGATAAATTCACCAATAATATCTATGACGTAATACTGATGGATATTATGATGCCTGTGATGGATGGGATGGAAGCAACTATCGAAATTCGGAAAATTGAAGTTGCACGTCAGATTCCTTCCGAACGCAGAGTGAAAATCATCGCTTGTACCGCGAATGCTTTTGAGGATGACCGCAGTAAATTTTTCGAAGCCGGTATGGATTACTATATCAATAAACCTGTGGAAATTGAAGAATTACGTAGAATTTTGAACTCTTAGATAAACATTTAATGATTACCAGGCAATATTCGTTTCGTCCATTTGTGATTCCACTGATCCTTTATATTTGTGGGGTGCTTGCATTCGCCTTCACCATGGGTTATATTGATCGTGCCAGAATTATCAGGGATATTGATTCCCGATTGATTTATGCCGCTCAAAATGCGAGGTTTGTATTACCGGAAAATTTTCATGATATTGCGGTTGATCCGGCGTCGGTGAGTGATTCGCTGAACAAAGTTAACATCAGGATTCTTTCAGAGTATGCAAAAAGCGCCAATCTCACCTATATATATACTGCAGTGCTTCGCGATGGAAAGGTATATTTTACATCGTCAAGCGCCTCTGCGGAAGATATCCGAAAAAACGATCTCCCATTTTACTGGCAGGAATATCCTGAAGCTACCACTGAATTTATCTCTACCTTTTATACAGGAGTACCTACTATAGAATCTTCACAAGACCGCTGGGGAACTTTCAGAAGCGCCATTATTTGCCAGAAATCTCCGGCAGGAAATAAATATCTTATTGGCGCCGACATGAACATCTCCTTTGTGAACCAGATGATAGGTGAAAATATCAGGATGGTCTTATTCTATGCAATTTTTTTCCTGCTTATCAGTACGCCATTTTTTGTTGTATTAAGCAATACTTATAGAAAAAATACAAAATTCCTCGAAGAACAGATTAATGAGCGACTTCAGGCTGAAAAACGTCTGGAACAATACAAATCTCAGTTGGAAGATATTATCCGTAGTAGAACTGAGCAGTTGCAGGAGGAGATAAATGAAAGAAAAGCTATGGAGATTGCGCTGCAAAGCGCCAAGGAGATTGCCATCAAAGAGAGTCGCGCCAAATCAGCCTTTCTTGCCAACATGAGCCATGAAATCCGTACCCCTATGAATGGCGTGATCGGAATGACTAATATTCTGAAAAATACACAACTTACTGAAGAACAACATGAATATGTTGATATCATAGAACTTTCAGGTAATAACTTATTGAACATTATCAACGATATTCTTGATTTCTCAAAAATTGAAGCCGGGCAGGTTGAACTTGAACATATCCTGTTTAATTTACCCCAGCAAATTGATGAAGTTACAAAAATTTTACACGTCAGAGCTGAAGCAAAGGGTTTGAAGTTGCTTTATAAAATAGCGCCTGAAATGCCTCTTCTGGTAAAAGGAGATCCAATGCGATTCAAACAAATCATTATCAACCTGACTAATAACGCCATTAAATTTACGGAGGAAGGGTCCGTAACCATTTCTTTGGAGATCATTTCACAGGACGAGGAAAAGATCAAAGTTAAATGTTGTGTGACAGATACCGGGATTGGTATTTCGGAAATTGCAAGAACCAAATTGTTCATGGAATTTTCACAAACCGATTCGTCAATCAGCCGAAAATATGGCGGCACGGGGCTGGGATTGAAAATTTCAAAAGACCTCTCTCATTTAATGGGCGGAGATATCGGCGTAACAAGTGAGGATGGAAGTGGATCAACTTTCTGGTTTACCGTGGAATTTGAAAAACTGGCTAAGGATGAGTACGACCGATTAAAGTCCGATAACCAGAAGAGCGTTTCAAAAACACTGTCAATTTTAATGGTTGAGGATGATTTTATTAATCAGAAAGTTGCACGGACTTCATTGGATCGTGATGGATATCACAATATTGATATTGCAGTAAACGGCAAGATTGCCGTAAAAATGGTCGGAGAAAAACAATATGATATTATTTTAATGGACATTCGTATGCCGGTGATGGATGGAGTGGAGGCTACCGAAAAAATCAGGGAAATTGAGCGACATCTGACAAAGCGCAAACCCGCCGTCATTGTTGCCTTTACAGCTTATGCAGTTGAGGGCGATCGCGAGCGATTCCTCGCTGCCGGAATGGATGATTATATTGCCAAGCCTTTCCACCCGGAGGAACTTGTTCGCGTAATTGAAAAGTATGCCATCCGGATGCGTTTGCGCTCACTGCCAACCTTGAAAATACTCCTTGCTGAAGATAATAAAATCAACCAGAAAGTAGCCATGAAGACCCTTGAGAATTTCGGTCATCAGGTAGATCTTGCCGAAAACGGTTTTGAGGCTGTGGAGAAAGCAAAACTGAAGGATTACGATCTGGCGCTAATGGATCTTGAAATGCCTGAAATGGATGGGATTGAAGCGACGCGACTTATCCGTAAAATGGAGATGGAAAATTTTGCTCATGGCATTAATAAAAAACGATGTAAAATTGTCGCCTTAACTGCACATTCAACAGTTGAAGACCGCGCCCGGTGTGAAGCTGTTGGAATGGATGATTATATCAGTAAACCATTCAGACATGCCGAACTGGAGAGGGCGCTAATTTTATAATTCTACGAAATGAAAAAGCTGGATTTTATTATCATTGCCGTTTTTATACTCTGTTCTCCAATATTTCTCATGGGTCAGCAGGAAAAGGTATTGGATGAAATCGAAACGGAAAAAGAGAACAATTCACCGGAAATTATTTTTGGCGCCGATTTGATGAGCCGCTACATCTGGCGGGGAATTGATTTTGGAAACTCTCCGGCAATACAGCCAAATCTATCCTTCTCGTGGAAAGGTTTCAACATCGGCGCATGGGGCACCTATGGCTTTGCCAAACAAAGTATTGCTCTGAACGACACAATGGTGATTGACGCCGGAAATTACTCAGAAACAGATCTCTTTGTTTCCTATACGGTTAAATGGTTTACCCTTATGGTTTTTGATTATTTTGTAATGAATGGATTGAACCCAAATGAAGGAAACCGCTATTTCAATTACAACAATGCCACAACCGGACACACCTTTGAGGGTTGTCTGATTTTTGACGGTTCAGAAAAATTTCCGTTGCAGATAATGGCATGCACTCTTTTGTACGGCGACGATAAAGACAAAGATTCGACCGGAACTTATGGACTGGGAAGTAATAATAACTATTCAACCTATTTTGAATTGAGTTATAAATTCAACATTCCTAAGCTTAAACTCGACCTCAAACCGTTTATTGGCGGCATTCCTTTAGGTAGTTCCTGGTACGGACCATATCCCGGAATTACCAATCTGGGTATTACTGCAAAAAAAGAGATACCGGTTACCTCGCTTTATTCTTTGCCTGTTCAGGTTTCTCTCATAACCAATCCACAGGCGCAAAGTGTATTTTTTGTTTTTGGAATATCTTTATAAATACTACACCAACTATATCTAACGATGAGACCAGATTTTAAAAATGTTGAACTGCGGGAGATGGAGTACCTGAATTATGCAGCAGGTTTGCCGCCTTTTTTGCGTGGACCCTATTCAACCATGTATGTGATGAGTCCGTGGACTATCAGGCAGTATGCAGGTTTTTCCACTGCCGAAGAATCCAATGCCTTTTATCGCAGGAACCTGAAAGCCGGACAGAAGGGTTTGTCAGTCGCTTTTGACCTTGCAACCCACCGAGGTTATGATTCCGATCATGAACGGGTGATGGGCGACGTTGGAAAAGCCGGTGTGGCTATTGACTCGATCCTCGATATGAAAATTCTCTTCGATCAGATTCCTTTGGATATAATGTCGGTTTCGATGACCATGAACGGCGCGGTGTTGCCAATTCTTGCATTTTATATCGTCGCCGCAGAAGAACAAGGCGTTCCAATGACAAAGCTCACCGGAACCATCCAGAATGACATCCTAAAGGAGTTCATGGTGCGGAATACCTATATTTATCCGCCAACGCCTTCGATGAAGATTATTGCCGATATTTTCGAATTTACTTCGAAACAAATGCCGAAGTACAACTCCATCTCCATCAGCGGATACCATATTCAGGAAGCCGGAGCTACAGCCGATATTGAACTGGCTTATACCCTTGCCGACGGACTTGAATACTTGCGCACCGGAATCAATGCCGGAATGGATATTGATACATTCGCTCCCCGCTTGTCTTTTTTCTGGGGCGCCGGAATGAATCACTTCATGGAGATAGCCAAGATGCGCGCAGCTCGTTTACTCTGGGCAAAGATTGTGAAGCAGTTTGACCCAAAGAATCCTAAATCAATGGCGTTGCGCACTCATACGCAAACTTCCGGATGGAGTCTGACCGAACAGGATCCGTTCAATAACGTAACGCGAACCTGTGTAGAGGCTCTTGCTGCCGCGCTCGGACACACGCAATCGTTGCACACCAACGCCCTCGACGAAGCAATTGCCCTTCCCACCGATTTTTCTGCGCGCATCGCCCGGAATACTCAGATTTACTTACAGGAGGAGACAAACATCTGTCGTTCGGTTGACCCGTGGGCAGGTTCATATTATGTTGAATCTCTTACCCATGAAATTGCTCATGAAGCATGGGCTTTGATTGAGGAGGTTGAAGCGCTGGGAGGCATGGCAAAAGCCATTGAAACCGGAATTCCGAAAATGCGCATCGAAGAGGCTTCGGCGCGAAAACAGGCGAGAATTGATTCAGGCAAAGATAAAATTGTGGGCGTTAATATGAACAGGCTCAATAAAGAAGATCCTATCGAAATCCTTAACGTTGATAATGACGCAGTGAGGGAGTCACAGATTTTAAGATTGAAACAATTGCGCGAAAACCGCAACAACGACGAGGTTCAGGCAGCTCTCGACGCCCTTACGAAATCGGCTGAAACCGGCGAAGGAAACCTGCTGGAGCTGGCAATTGATGCAGCCCGGAAACGGGCGTCGTTGGGAGAAATATCTTACGCATTGGAAAAAATATATGGGAGGTACAAAGCAGTGATCAGAAGTATTTCCGGAGTTTATTCCTCGGAATCCAAGGATAACGAGTCGTTTGCAAAAGCCCGCGAACTTGCCGATAAATTTGCCGAAATGGAAGGTCGCCGACCTCGGATAATGATTGCAAAAATGGGGCAGGACGGTCACGACCGAGGCGCCAAAGTGGTTGCCACCGGTTATGCCGACATCGGATTCGACGTTGATATTGGTCCTTTGTTCCAAACCCCGCCCGAATCGGCGCGACAAGCAGTTGAAAACGACGTTCACATCCTCGGCGTTTCAAGCCTTGCCGCAGGTCATAAAACCCTGGTTCCGCAAGTCATTGAAGAGCTTAAGAAACTCGGTCGCGAAGATATCATGGTTATTGTTGGCGGCGTTATTCCTTCCCAGGATTATGAGTTTCTGTATAAATCGGGAGCCGTTGCCATCTTTGGACCAGGAACAGTAATTTCCGACGCAGGCATTAAATTGCTCGAAATTCTGATCGAAACCCGGAAATAATTGATGAGGCTGCAAACCTTCACTCTTTCCAATGGAATCAGACTAATCCATCATTCTGTTTCGAGCCATGTTGCGCACTGCGGCATATTTATCAACGCCGGATCGCGCGATGAATCAGAGCAGGAACACGGACTGGCACACTTCATAGAACATACAATTTTTAAAGGCACCGCAAAGCGCAGTGTATTCCGGGTGTTGAATCGCCTCGAAAACGTTGGCGCCGAGCTCGACGCCTATACCACCAAAGAGGATACCTGCATCAATGCCACCTTTCTGAGTGAATATTACGATCGCACCCTGGAATTGTTCAGCGATATATTTTTTCATTCCATATTTCCTGAGATGGAGCTGGAACGGGAAAAACATGTAGTTGCCGACGAAATTCGCACTTACCAGGATCAACCGGCAGAACAAATTTTCGATGATTTTGAGGATATGGTTTTTGCCGGTCATCCGCTTGGCAGAAATATCCTCGGCACTGTAAAGAGTTTGAAAAAAATCGGAAAAACTGAGATTCTTGATTTCATTCGGAAAAACTATGCATTAGATCAAATAGTTATTGCTTCGGTAGGGAATATTGATTTCAAGCGCCTCGTCAGACTTGTGAGTAAATATTTCAGCGAACAACCTGAAAGAAGCGCGGCGCCTTGCCGCGTTCCGTTTTCGGGTTACATCCCGAATATCAAGGAGCAGAAAAAAAAGATATCCCAGGTTCATTGCCTGTTGGGCGCGCCTGCATATCCGTTTTCCGATGAACGGCGCTTTCCGCTTGCATTGTTAAACAACATGCTGGGCGGTCCCATTATGAACTCGCGACTTTCGCTTGCCCTTCGCGAACGCAACGGTTTGACCTACCAAAACGAATCCAACTATACCGCCCATTCCGATTCGGGGATTATCAGCATATATTTCGGCGCCGATCCCATACATTATGAAAAAGCATTATCTATCACGTTAAAGGAGTTGAAACGCCTTCGCGAGGAGAAACTCACCACCGTACAGCTTCATACCATTAAAAAGCAACTCACCGGTCAATTGTCAATATCAGGCGAGTCGAACATGGCAGCCATGCTTGCCATCGGGAAAAGCTTTCTGATGCAGGACCGATTTGACTCCACTGAAACTATTATTTCCCGAATAGGATCAGTTACCGCAGATGAACTTCTTGAAATTGCTAACGAAATCTTTGAGGAAAAACGGTTGAGCAGACTGGTTTACAGGTGAGAAGAATTTTTGCTATAAAATGAAATTCACCGAAGAAAAAATAGGTGCAAGTATGAACAACAGCGAAATCCTCATCTACCAAAACCCCAACGGCAACATCAAAATTGATGTCCGGCTGGAAGACGAAACCGTTTGGCTTACACAAGCCCAATTGGGACAATTGTTTGGTAAAGATAAACGGACCATTTCATAGCATATTGGCAATATTTTTAAAGAAGGCGAATTGGAGGAGGCACTGGTTGTCCGGAAATTCCGGACAACCACTCAGCATGGCGCTATTGCAGGCAAAACACAGGAATCAGAGGTAAATGGTTACAATCTCGATGTAATCATATCGGTTGGTTACAGGGTTAAATCCCCCCAGGGTACACAGTTCCGCATCTGGGCTACCCAGCGGCTCAAAGAATACATCATCAAAGGGTTTGCTCTGAACGACGACCGCTTTAAGTCGGGTGAAGTATTTGAAAAATACATTATTGCCCAAAAGGCGATAGAAAAAGAGGCGAGTTTGAAAGAGATTGAAGAAGACATGCTGAGATTGAAAAAGCTAACACGCGACCAAAACCAGTCAAACATGTTGCCTATCCAAACGCAGGCACAGACAGAAACTTACTATCAAATCAAAAGTATAAATGATGATAAACAAAATGAAGCCTCAGCCGATGGAAGAACTAATTGAATATTCCGAAAATCACACCACTCCCGAACCGGAAGCGCTGGCAAAACTGAACCGCGAAACTCACCTTACGCAGGTTTACCCGCAGATGCTATCGGGACATTTACAGGGTACATTTTTGCGAATGGTTTGCCTGATGATAAAACCTCAACGGGTTCTTGAGATTGGGACTTTCACTGGATATTCAGCTATTGCAATGGCTTTGGGGATGACCCCGCGCCCGGATTTTTCCCAAAAAGGGAGAGGAGAAAAGGTGATGCATACTATCGAGGTTAATCAGGAGTTTGAGGAGGGTATAAGGAGATATTTCAAGGAAGCAGGTCTTGAAGATCAAATCGTTCTGCATATCGGGGAGGCGTTGGAAATTATTCCAACCCTTGATGAAGTTTGGGATTTGGTTTTCATTGACGCAGACAAACCGAATTATCTGAACTATTATAACATGATATTTTCACATGTCCGTCCTGGCGGGTTTATTATTGCCGATAATGTTCTCTGGGATGGAAAGGTTGCCGGCGATCCTGCAACGATGGATAAAGATACGCGTGCTATCGTTGAGTTCAATGAATTTGTTCAGCAGGATGAGCGGGTAGAGAATTTACTATTGCCTATCAGAGACGGGTTGATGCTGATACGCAAAATTGATTGAAAATGAGGTAAAACCCAAAACCTGAATCACATAAACAGTTGGCTAAATCCAACTGCAATAGATAACTTCAACTTACCAACTTACCAACTATACAACCCTGTATTCAAACCTCGCTCCCGCCAGCTCCTCATTTGCCTTAATGATCTTCATTTTCAGGTTTTCTTTGAACGCAATCATCTTTTTTTGAATTTCAGAGTCGCTTATTGCAAGAATTTAGGCGGCAAGGATTGCAGCATTCTGGGCGCCGTTTATGCCCACAGTTGCAACCGGAATTCCGGGAGGCATCTGAACTATAGCGAGCAGAGCGTCCAGCCCTTCCAGCGAGGCTTTTATTGGCACGCCAATTACCGGAAGAATGGTCATTGCAGCAATGACGCCAGGAAGGTGAGCAGCCATCCCGGCAGCGGCAATAATAACGCGAATCCCTCGTGTATGCGCCTTTTTTGCAAAATCTTCAACTTGTTCAGGCGTGCGGTGTGCCGATAGCGCGTTGATCTCAAATGGGATATGCATATCGTTGAGAAACTTTGCAGCAGCTTCCATCACCGGAAAATCGGAGGCGCTGCCCATGATGATACTTACTCTTGGTTCCATGTAGGGATTATTGAAGACAGCGGGCAAAATTAGTTATAAATGACTACATTTGCATACTTTAATAAGTTTGATATGACTAAAGTACAGGTTAGGGAACTGGTTTTTGAGAAATTTATTTCCAGGGAAGAAATCGAAACTGCCGTGCAACGGGTTGCTGATGATATTAACAGGGATTTTAAAGGAAAAAATCCATTGCTGCTTGCCATTCTTAATGGCGCTTTTATTTTTGCGTCCGACCTTATGCGCAAAATCACAATCCCGTGTGAAATTTCATTTGTAAAATTTGCTTCCTATTCCGGTACAAGCACTACACTAAAAGTCAAAGAATTAATTGGAGTTGACGAGGAGTTGAGAGGTCGCCACATCATAATCGTAGAAGATATCATTGACACTGGTATTACCATGGATAAACTTCTGACGGATATTCAAGCCAAACAACCGGAATGTGTGAAAGTCGCATGTTTTTGTTTCAAACCCGAAGCTTTTCAGAAAGTGTTCCCAATTGATTATATCGGCATGAGTATTTCCAATGATTTTATTGTTGGTTACGGACTTGATTATAATGGGCAGGGGAGGAATTTGCCGGATATTTATAAGATTGTTAAAGAATAGTTGGTAAGTTGGTAAGCGAACATTTATAAAAAATAAAAATTGAAATATGTTTAATTTGATTCTTTTTGGGCCTCCGGGCGCCGGGAAAGGCACACAGGCCATAAAAATTGCCGAAAAATTCGGCTGGAAACATGTATCAACCGGCGATATCCTTCGGGCGGAGGTGAGCCAGGGAACACCTTTGGGTTTAAAAGTCAAATCGGTTATGGAAGCCGGGCATCTCGTTTCGGATGAATTGCTGATCGAGATTATGGAATCTGTTTTTGTTAAGAACAACGCCGTAAATGGTTTTGTCCTTGACGGATTTCCCCGAACGCTTAAACAGGCGCAGGAACTTGATGGAATGCTTCATAAACTTGGTCATGCAGTAACAATGGTACTTGCGCTGGAAGTAAATGAAGAGGAGTTGGTTAAACGTTTGCTGAAACGCGCCCAGGAGCAAGGCAGATTGGATGACACCGAAGATGTTGTCAAGAACCGACTCGTGCAATACCACCATCATACCAAGCCCCTCATTGATTATTACAAGGAGAAAAAATTGTATCAGGAAGTTTACGGAGTTGGTTCAATTGAAGATATTTTTAGCCAGCTTTGTTCGGTAATTAAGACTTAACCCCAACCCCCTGACGCCTTCCACAAAAAGGGAAGGGGAAAGAAGTTCCTTCCTTTTTGCTGAGGAATTTTGCGCTGGGTATCCTCAGTTCCAAGTTCCAAATTCCAAGTTCAAAGTTCCAAATCCCAAATAAATTGTCTGACTCCAACTTCGTAGATTACGTAAAGATTCATTGTGCTTCCGGGAACGGCGGCGCCGGTTCGCGGCATTTCATGCGTACCCGGACAAACGCTCATGGCGGTCCCGACGGCGGCGACGGGGGCAGAGGCGGACATGTCATCCTGAGAGGGAACAGTCAGTTCTGGACATTGCTTCATCTGAAATTCACCAAGCATCTGAAGGCAGACCATGGCGAAGCGGGTTCGAAGCAGTTAATGCATGGCGCCAACGGAAAGGATGTGGTGGTTGATGTGCCGCTTGGAACGATAGCCCGCGACTCGGAAACCGGTGAATTTGAGTGTGAGATCACCGAAGATGGGCAGTCCTTTATCCTCGTTCAGGGTGGACGCGGCGGTTTGGGCAATGATCACTTCAAAACCCCAACCCGCCAGGCGCCGAAATTCGCACAGCCAGGAGAACCGGGGTTAGAATTCTGGAAAATTCTGGAACTAAAACTTCTTGCCGATGTGGGATTGGTTGGTTTCCCAAATGCAGGAAAATCTACATTACTTTCGGTAATTTCCGCAGCAAAACCTCAGATTGCCGATTATCCGTTCACTACCCTGGTTCCAAATCTCGGTATGGTGAATTATCATAACCAGCGTTCATTTGTGATGGCCGATATCCCCGGTATCATTGAAGGCGCCCATGAAGGCAGAGGACTGGGATTAAGGTTTCTCAGACACATTGAACGCAATTCCATACTCCTTTTTATGATTCCTGTAGATACGAAAGATATCCGAAAGGAATATGATATCCTGTTAAATGAACTGTCGCAGTATAACCCTGAATTACTCGATAAAACCCGAGTTCTCGCAATTACTAAATCTGACCTTGCCGATCAGGAGATTCTTAATGAACTGAAAAAGGATCTCCCTGATATCCCGAATGTGTTCATTTCCTCTCATAAAAAAACAGGATTGGAAAAACTGAAGCAGTTGTTGTGGGAGAAGTTGAGTGGCGCTTAGGACGAGGGATTTAGAACTTATATACAACCTGCAACCGTAAAGTAATAAGTGATGTTTGAATTTTTAAAATCCATTGATCAGCATCTGTTCTTATTTTTAAACGGGGTTCATTGTAGTTTTCTGGATCCGTTTTTTTTTTATGGAACTGATAACATCACATGGATCCCTTTATTTCTTTTGCTGCTTTATCTTCTGATCAGTCGTTACCATTGGCGTTCGGTATGGATAATTATTTTTGCTGCGCTGATGATCCTTTTCAGCGATCAGCTTGCAAATATTTTCAAGGAATGGGTTGCCCGGCCTCGTCCTACCCATGAACCCGGTTTAACTGGGATACATACCGTAAACGGTTATCTCGGAGGTCAAAACGGCTTTTATTCTGCGCACGCATCAACAACCCTCGCCATCTCAGTTTTTATGATTATCCTTTTAGGCAAGCCTTTTCGTTATTTTCCTCTGATAATGGTTGCCTGGGCATTATTTATGGCTTATACCCGGATTTATCTGGGAGTTCACTATCCCGGCGATATCATTGCAGGGTGGATTGCAGGCGGATGGATCGGCTGGGGCTTTGGTCAGCTTTGCGGATGGTTCATCAGGAAGCCGGTTTTGCAGGAGTAATATTTCATTCAGATTTTCGCAGATTTTCACTCACACTTTCGCGGTTTTATGAAAATAGCGACAGTTTCGTTTCTCTTTTGGAATCGGCGACTTGGAATTTGGAATTTGGAATTTTAAAACTGTGCGGTTTTATTCCGTTTTCTGATAAAAGCGATTAGTAAAACCGGAATGGATGCAAAGGCAATGACTATAAACCCAATTGTAATAATCTGAAAGTGAGTCAAGGTTGTGATGTGGTTTATCAGCATACTCATCCCATCGTCCATCGTTATCAGTGGAAACCCAACAATTATAGCAAGCGCGGCGGCGGGCGCAACAATCCTTGGCACGAGACTGAAAATCTGACGGATCAACGGTTTTGGCGGGGCAAAGGTTTGTACCTTGAATGCGCGAAGGGTTAGGCTGTTGGCGACAACAAAAATGGAGCTGAACGCCATTGCTCCGGCTGCAAACATCGGGCTGAGTAATCCAAATGCAGCAATTGGAATCAAGGCGACGTTATAAAACAGAGCCCAGATAAGGTTTTGAACTATTGTTTCCCAAGCGCCGCGCGAAAGGGCAATGGCGCGCCCAATGCCGCGAGGATCGCCGCTGATAAGGGTAACTCCCGCAGCCGCAATTGCCACATCGGCACCAACGCCAATGGCAATTCCGACATCCGCCTGAGCCAGCGCCGGCGCATCGTTGATGCCATCGCCCACCATCGCCACAACCGGGGCGGGCATACCTGAAACAGCGATTGACTGCATTTCCCTGATGGCGTCGGCTTTTCCGCCGGGCAATACCTCTGCAATCACCCGGTCAATCCCAACCTGAATGGCAATTGCTTCCGCCGCAGCCCGGTTATCGCCGGTTAACATCACAACCTCAAGTCCCAAACGATGCAGATCGGCAATTGCCTCCTTTGAACCGGATTTGGGAGTATCAGCAACAGCAATCAACCCTGAAACACTTGCCGATTGCCCATCTTCAGAACTTGCCACAACCATTACCGTCTTTCCTTCAGCCTGCAAACGTGCGACGTCATCCTGGAAGTCAATGATGGAAATAAGATCATTTTGCATCATCCGTGGATTTCCAATTACTACGGTTTTCGATCCTACAACCGCGCGAATCCCAAAGCCGGCAACTGCCCTGAACTGCTGCGGCGACTGCAATTTAATTCCTTTCGCCTCGCCTGCTTTCACAATTATCCGCCCCAGCGGATGCTCCGACCCTTGCTCGGCAGAAGCAGCCAACCCAAGCATTTCATCTGGCGTGTAGTTAGGCGAAGCAATAATATCAGTAATTTCCGGCGTTCCGCGTGTGATAGTCCCGGTTTTATCCAAAACCACCACCCTGATGCGACCGGTTCGCTCCAGCGTTTCACTGTTTTTAAAAAGAATTCCATTTTCCGCTCCCTTTGATGTTCCTACCATGATGGCAGTGGGAGTGGCAAGTCCGATTGCGCAGGGACAAGCGATTACCAGAACTGCGATGGCATTCATCATAGCTCCGGTCCAGTTATGCCTGTCCACAAGTATCCATGACGCAAATGTTATCAATGCGAGGGCAATTATCACCGGCACAAAATAGCGACCAATTTTGTCGGTAATTTTCTGGATAGGCGCTTTACCGGCTTGCGCTTCCTGCACCAACCTGACAATCTGGGCAAGGGTGGTATTTTTTCCTACTTTGGTTGCTTCAAATTTTATCAAACCTTCGCGGTTTATGGTGGCGCCGATGACATCATCGCCGGGACCTTTGCTCACAGGCATTGATTCTCCAGTAATCATTGATTCTTCTATTGCGGAACGACCTTCGCTGATAATTCCATCAACCGGAATTTTTTCACCGGGACGAACAACCACCAAATCACCTACCTGAACATCTTCAATGTTTATTTCGGTTTCAACGCCATTGCGGATGACTGTAGCCATGCGGGCGCGTAATCCTATCAACGCTTTTAGCGCCTGCGATGTTTTTCCTTTGGCGCGGGTTTCTAAAAATTTTCCAAGCCTGATAAGGGTGATAATGGAAGCGCTGGTTTCGAAAAAAATATTCGGACTGTTTATAACGCCAACGGTAACAAGAAGACTGGAGAACCATGCCACCGACGAGCCGAGCATAATCAAAACATCCATGTTGGCGCTACCGGCGCGTAAGCTCTTGAAAGCCCCGATATAAAACTGCCATCCTACCACAAACTGGACGACAGTAGCGAAGGCGAGCATAGCAAATTGGTCATGGGCAAATCCGACTAAGCCAAAATCCCGCGCCATGCTGTAAACAATTATCGGGATAGTGAAAATGAGTCCAATAATCAGCAAATGTTTTTGATTTCTCAGCGCTGCCGCGCGAACATTTGCTTCCACATCTTCCATCTCTGCGGCGTTGGCTGCCTGAATGACATTGTAACCGGCTTTTTTTATCACCCGGATCAATTCGGCAACGCCAGTCATACCAGGGATAAACTCAAAAGAGAGATGTTCGGTTGCAAAGCTAACGCTGGCAGCGAGAGCTCCGTTCTGCCGCAACAATAACTTTTCCAGCGCCAATGCGTCTGAATGGTCGTGCATTCCGGTTATAGGAAATTCTGCCTTTCCGGTGGCAATGCCAAATCCGATATGGTGGACGCCTGCAATTATTTCTAGCTCAGTTACCTTTTCCGGATCAAAAGTTACGCTGAGTTTTTCGCTGGCGAGGTCAACGTGAACTTCTCCGATACCTTGCAGTTTGACCAATGACCGTTCAATGTTGGCGGCGCAATTTGCGCATGACATCCCGGTAACGGGCATTATGGCGCGCTTGAAGTCATTCATGCCGGACTGCTGATTATATATTCATTGGGTGAAAATAAATTTGGGTTAAAGTCAGCCATAATTCTCATTAGTTTTAGATTCGCCATTTAACCAGGATAGAAATAGATTATACCCCAACGAAAGAGCAACCGCTCCCACGAACAACCCAATAGTACCGAAACTGATAAACCCGCCGATAACGCCAAGGAAAATCACCAGCATAGGAACCGGAGCGCCGCGGCCAAGTAAAATCGGTTTAAGCACATTATCAATCACAAGAAGCGGCGCGCACCAGATCATGAGCAGGATTGCTGAAAGCATACTCAGTTTGATGAAGGCATAAATCAGAACCCCGATAACCACCGGACCGATTCCTATCTGGACCAGGGCGAGTAAAAAGCTGATGAGCGCCCACAGTCCGGCGCCAGGGATACCGGCAACAAGGAAACCTATCCCTGAAAGAAATGCCTGGATAAACGCTACTCCGAGTATGCCGCGCGCTACATTCCTTACTGTTATGCCTGCGTTGGAAATAGTTTCAATTCCCTTTTCGCCCATCAGCCTTATGGCGATATTCCGGGATATTTTTGATCCTGTATCTGAAAAAACAAGCATGATGCCGGAGATGATAATCGAAACAATGAACATCAGCAAACCAAGTCCGGCATTGGTTAACATTGACAGAAACCAGGTGAGACCGGTCATCAACTGTGTCTGGTATTCATTTGCAACATCTGCAAGGTTTTCCGATGAATGTTGCCACAGATCGAAAAACTGCGGTCCGATAACGGGCAAGGATTTAACAGTTTCGGCTGGCGCTGGGATAAGACTATTTCCATTTTTCATTGCTTCGCGTATCCATACTACTGCCTCTGAGAGGGAGCCTCCCAGCATTGCAATCGGCGCCATGATCAAAAGCAGGAGTAAAAGCGTAACCAAAACCGCAGCAGTTTTTGCATGGTTCCGCAGTTTCCGTTTCAACCAGTCGTAAAATGGGTAAACTGCAACTGCGATGATCACTCCCCAGAGGGTAATCATCAGAAAAGGTTTAAGTATAAGGAAGCACCAAAATATAAGTCCGATAATCAAACCAACCTTGATGGTAACTTCGAGGCTTTTGCCTACATAACCTTGTTCATTATGTGGTTTTTCGGGTAATTCCATGGAATTTGAACTTTATAATAAACTAAAAATTATTTAATTGCCGACTACCTGTTTACCATGAAGATAATTCAAGACTGCTTTCTCAATTCGTCTCTTTACATCGGACCATTTCAATAACGGATCCTTTATTAAAACCGGATAATCAGCAAGATCTACATCGGTAAAATAAATCAGGCTTTTGAGAATGAAAGTATCATTTTGCTGGTTGTATTTTTCTTTGTAAAAATCGAGCATATTTCCAATGCTGTATTTGGAAAGAAGATAGTAAATATCAATGAAATCTTTAGATCGCGTGCCGCTGAGCGAAATGGCATTAAGTTTCATCGCAATGATATCTTGTTCGGATAAAACCGAGATTCCACTAATAGTTTTCGGGATATCTATCAATTTGTAACGATGCGCAAGAATGTCAACATTAACGGAATCAATTGACCCCTTTAAAGTATTTGAGGCGGTGAAGTATAACTTGTAAGGAAAATCCTGGTGAAGGTTTTCAAGTAATTCTGCTGAACCAAAACTGAAATTTGAGAATAGGTCTATATCAACCGATTTACGATGTCCAAGGTATAATGCCAGCGCAGTGAGTCCGGCGAGGTGAAATTGATTCAGATAAGTTTTGCTTTGCAATGATACTATGAGTTCCAGTGTTGATTTTTCAACCGTTTCGTTGTATAACATCTAAATTTTTTAGCAGGTATTTTAAAAAATTTCCAAATAAAGTTGAAAGTCTTTGGATCGAGATAATTAAGGTTCATCAATACTTCAACAACCCGATCTCTTCCGTAAAATTCTATTATTAGATTAATTTCATCAATATTTCCAAGATTGAAAATTCGCTCAATGATCAACCGCGCCGACAATTGATCATCAATCTTAGATATATCAACATCCCAAAAATACTGAGGTTTTAACCTGGCGATAATCCCCTGGAACGAATTCATTCAAACGTGTTTTATTTTCAAAGGTACGGTTTTTTGGCTAAAGACAATGTTCAATGACGCCCTTAAATCCAGGAGCCTATGGTATTGGCAATTCAAAAAATCTATAGCAGGTTTCAATTTCCTCCGGCTTTGGCAGGTTTCAATTTATCATGCTATTTAAATTTGACCCACGCTCGTTTGCTATGATGGCGGTTGTTCTTTACGGTAAAGTTTACAGGTTCAGCAATTCTTTATAGATGGCATAGTTCTCATAGTCGAAACAAACAAAGATTACCTTTTCAGGAACCGGCGATGTTTCGAAGTATGTTTTCACTTCGCGGATAGCAATCCCGGCAGCCAGTTCTTTTTGCCGCATTTACAATGGCGTCAACATTAGGTTTTGTAATGTTGCCCTCGATTATTTCGATTCGTTTTTCCATTCAGAAAAAAGTTTCATAAATTCAGGATAAATAAGGTTGTTAGTAGAGATTATCTGTTTTCCGAAGATATAATTTTCAGCGCCGTGAAAATCAGAAACTATTCCCCCGGCATTTTTCACAATTAAAGCGCCGGCGCATACATCCCAAGGACTGAGTCCGTACTCGAAAAAACCGTCGTAACGTCCGCAGGCAGTGTATGCCAGATCAGCCGCCGCCGAACCCAACCGACGCGCGCCATGACTATTTTGAAGCAGGTGTTTGAAAATTAAGAGGTAATCATCAAGCCGGCTGTAATCATAATATGGAAAACCGGTAGCAAAGAGTGATTCATTAACCGTTTGTGCAGTGGAAACGCGGATTACCGTTTTATTTAAATAAGAAGGCGCTCCTTTCCAGGTGTAAAAAAACTCCTTGAGGTTGGGTTCATATACAACTCCAAGAATCGTTTCACCCTGGTACATCAACCCGATGCTGATGCAATAAAGAGGGACGCCATGGATGAAGTTGGTGGTTCCATCCAACGGATCTATTACCCAGGTATATTCGCCCGGCAATAGCGCCTGATTTTCCTCCGCAATGAACCCGCTCCCCGATAAAAGTACAGATAGTCGCTTCACAATGCGCCGTTCCGATTCCTGATCAACATAAGTAACGTAGTTGTGCAAACCCTTTGATTGCACGTCGGCGCCGGATAATTTCGAGACCTCTTTCTTTAAAAATTCGCCTGTCTCCGAGGCAAGTTCGCAAACATTTGCGGTCAGTTTTTCGAGGTTCATGAGTTCATGATTAAGAATTGATTGTTTTTGCTGTTCGTAAATGCGCCGGATTTTTTTTAACATCCCTGTTTCTCATTATAAACTGACGTTAGCCATAAAAGGGCGAATTACATTAACACAGGGTGAAGTCCTTTGCATCCAAATATACGAAAATCTCTTAGGAATTTGCGCTTAAAATGATACATTTTGCTTACCTTGCTGAATAAAATTCAGCGTTGCCATCTATTATCAACTCTATGCCTATGAAAAAAATAATATTCGTTTTTCTGGTCGCATTTATATCCGGTTCTCAGGAAAGTAAGAGTCAATACATCATCGCCGGGGTTGCTTCCCCAGGTAATTATTATCATGATTTTAAGCCCGATACTTCAATGTTTGCACGCCCCATGCATCTGGGCGGATTGAACAACCCGCCAGACACTTTGGATATCAACATTGGCTCAAACGGACAATTTATTCTTAGATTTTATGACTGGGGCGACGGAGGATTGGGCGGCGGCGGTGGATCGGCAACCGTTTTTCCTTTAGTTGGCGAGACTGGTTTCCGCGCCTACCTTGACTCTTCGATGACTTATGGCGGCGAATATCAATACCTGGATATCCCCGACACGCTCAATTTGGGTGATACTATAAAAGCGGGTCAGAATTTCCGCTTTCAAACCTATTGCTATTTCTGGTCATCCGCTTATGGCGCAATCTCTCAACCTGTTAATCTCGACTGGCTCGGTATAGGCGATCACTATCTTGGATTTACCCTTCTTCTTCCCCAGGATACGCTTTATGGATGGGTTAGAATCAATGTTACATCGGAAAATTTTGGATATAGAACCACCATTAAGGATTATGCTTTGGATAAAAATCCGTGGCTGGGTATTTGGAAGCCAAATGAAATGCCAGAATTTACTCTGTTTCCGAATCCCGCAAAAGGAAGTATAACCGTAAGAAACTGTGTTCCCGACAGGAGCAATATTCTGACAATTCAAAACCTACTAGGACAGACAATTCAATGCCGACCATTCAATTCCAATAAAATAATACTGGATATTTCAAGTTTGAAGGATGGAATATACCTGATGATCCTCGCCGGTAATCGCCATAATCAGGTTAGGAAATTTGTGGTGAAACAATAAGTATGTTGGAGATAGTTGTTGTTCCGAATGGTTCTTTTTTGTTTGAGAACGACAAGGAAAAGGAAAAAACCTTATGTTTGTATTGAAATCGTTATTCAATGCGTGAACTTTATCTGAAAAACAAACTTTTTTTCCTGATCCTCATCTTTGGGGCTATTGGCTTCCTGATTTGGTATTTTTCGAATATTGTAATCTTTATAATTGTTGCCGGGGTTATCTCTATTGTAGGAACGCCGCTTGTCGGCTTGTTCGACAGGATAAAAATCGGCAGGTATAATTTCCCGCACAGCCTGAGCGTCATAATCACATTGTTAATTATTCTGACGATTTTCTTTGGCATGTTTAGCCTTTTCATTCCGCTCGTTATCAGGGAAGCTCAAATGATTGGTAATATTGACGGCAATGGACTGGTAGAATACTTCCAGAAAGATATTAATGCAGTACGCACTTTGCTCCTTCAATACGGGATAATGCCCAAAGGAGCCACACTCGAATCCACAACAAAGCAAGCTATTCTGAAAATCATTGATTTCGGGATGTTTTCGAATGTTTTATCATCCATAATTTCTTTTACAGGCACATTTTTCTTTAACCTGTTTTCCATCGTCTTTCTTTCATTTTTTTTCCTGAAGGACAACAGGATGCTTCCCGGTTTTATCCTGCTTATCACGCCGGGTAAATATAGCGTTCAGATAAAAAGCGTCATGTCTAAAAGCAGGGATTTACTCTCGCGCTATTTTATCGGGTTAATCATCCAGATCATGGCAAACATTCTTTCCTATTCACTTGCGCTCTATATCATCGGAGTCAAAAGTCCGATGGTGATTGGCTTCTTTGCCGGGATTATTATTATCATTCCATACCTCGGCGGGATTATCTCGATGCTTATTGGGGTTATCCTCGGTCTTACCGGAGTAATTGCCATGGGAGAGTACGCCATGATTCTTCCCATGATATTCAGGATTCTTGCCGCCATGTTTGTTGTTCAAACCATTGATAACAATATTCTGTCGCCATTGATTCAGGGAAAAAGCGTCAAAGCTCATCCTGTTGAAATATTTCTCGTGGTAATTGCCGCAGCAGGTATGGGCGGAATATTGGGAATGGTTGTCGCAGTACCCGCTTATGGCTTCATCAAAATTGTTGCCGGAGAATTTCTGAACAACTTCAGGGTAATTCAAAGGATATCAGAAAACAATTAACTTTACTGAATAGATAAATTTTAAAAACTCAATATGGCAAATTCAGGTTCGAAAGTAATGCTGGCAACCATCATAGGCGTTGCCGCAGGAATTGGCATCGGTATGCTCATTGCGCCTGCCAAAGGTTCAAAAACACGTAAAAGGCTTAAGAAACGGATCATGGGTTTTGCCGACATGATGGAGGATGATCTGTCGGATAAGCTTAACGCCTTTAAATCGGCATTTTCCAATGAGGAAGATTATATTATGGACGATGAGGAACCAATAACGGATGAAAAGGAGACCCTGTAATGGAATCAGGCAAAATATCCGATAATTTTACGCAGCTCACGGAAAATGTCAAAGATTATATCAACCTTCGGATTGACCTTGGTAAATTGATCATCACCGAAAAACTTTCCAAACTAATCTCTTTATTCTTAATCACTGTGATTTTCTTCATCCTCGCGATGTTTCTGCTGCTTTTCACATCACTGGCATTTGTTTATTGGTTTGGAGCCGAAATCGGTCCTTCATGGCTTGCCGCGCTCATTGTTACAGCCGTTTATATTCTCAGCGGGATTTTTATTTATATGAAACGCCATGAATTCTTCATCAATCCACTGGTTTCTCAACTTACAAAAATTCTGATGGAGGATAAAGATGAAAATAAGTAAAAGATACATTGTCAAACCAGAAAAAATCCATTCATTGAAAGATATCGAACTGGAAAAGCAGCGGTTGCGTCTCGAAATCATGAAAACCGAAGCGAACATTCAGGCAGAATATCACAACATCCTTAATGCAATGACGCTGAAAAATATTGCCTCAAATATGATCAGCGACATCACCTCAACCTCCTCCATCATTTCCAAAGCCTTTTCGTTTGGCAAATCTTTGATGGCAAAACGGAAGAAGAAGAAGCATGGCGAGGGTTATGATTGACGAGGGATGCGATTCATGCAACTCAGGCTTAGACAACTGTTGAATTTTATATGGTTAGTTTACGGGTATCTCATTTCACGCATAACCAAACGTGTTTATCATCGCGGAATGCCGGTTGCCGTTAGCATTGAACCCAATAACACCTGTAATCTTCATTGCCCTGAATGTCCTGCCGGAATTAAAGAATTAACCCGTCCGCAGGGATTTATGGATCCCATTTTGTTTCGTTCAATCATTGATCAGCTTTCACCGTTTCTCGCTTATCTTACCCTCTATTTCCAGGGAGAGCCATACCTGAGCAAACATCTTTTTGATTTTGTAGCGTATGCGCGATCACAAAAAATATTTACAGTCACCTCAACCAATGGCCATTTTTTAAATGAAAAAACAGTTAAACAAACCATTGATTCGGGACTAAACCGGTTGATTATTTCCTTAGATGGATTTGACCGGCAAAGTTATGAGCAGTATCGCAAGGGTGGCGATTTTGTTAAAGTTATTGAGGGAATCCGTTTGGTGGTAAGCGAAAAGAAGAGACAGAAGCGCCAGAATCCGCAAATCATTCTTCAATGCCTGATCCTCAAACCAAATGAAAATAATTTGGAAGAAATCCGAAGGCTGGGAAAAGAACTCGGCGTTGATCAGGTTGTCTTTAAAACTGCCCAGTTCAACAACTATAAAAACGGAAATCCACTGATGCCGGTAAACCCAAAATTTTCGAGATACACAAAAAAAGTTCAAAGTTCAAAGTTCAAAGTTCAAAGTTCAAGCCAATCAACAATCAAAACCCCCTTGTTACCTATCTCCAACTTACCAACTTACCAACTTACCAGCTTACCATCTTACTCCTGCTTCCGCAGTTGGAGTTCCTGTGTGATTACGTGGGATGGAAAGGTGGTTCCTTGTTGTTTTGATAAGGATGCCGCGCATTTGCTTGGCGACCTGACGAAACAAAGTTTTCAGGAAATCCGGGAGGGGAAACCCATCCATGATTTCAGACGAAAAATTTTGTTAAACCGGAAAGGAATTGATATATGCTCAAACTGTTCTCAAACTTTCTGAGATGAACCAGGAAAAATCTTTATTCGGTTCACATATCAAAATCTGGGGAACGCTTAGCGGTAAAAGTTTTTGTTATTTCCTCTCAAAGTTATTTCAAAAATTCAGGATTTTTCAAATCATCAACCGGAATGTCGAAAACCTTTGCATACCTGATTATGGTTTCGGATTTTAGTTTCTTAAAAACGCCTGGTTTTAAATGTCTTTTTACCCGCCATTTGCTTATTTCCATGTAAGCCGCCAGCATTGGGACTTCCATTAAAATTCGTTCCATGTGATAAGCGACGGGACTTAATTTTCCGGCAATCACCTGCTGTTTTATCTCATATAGTCGTTGTTGGGCTGCATCCCAACTTTGTTTGATAATTATCTGGTTATTAGGATTCTGGTAATCAACTGCCTGAGTAAATCCCTTTTCCTTGTCGAAGTGGTAAAACAACTCCCGGTTATAGGTATAAATAAGTTCGTTTTCCTCAACGGTTTTTCCGGTATTCTTTTCCATCTCATTAGGCATAATTAGTTGACGATTAAGAAAATTTTCAATTCACCTGATGCAATCACTCTGTTATTGAGCATGATTTCTGCCTGAACAACGGTAGCGTCAAAAATTTCATGCATTACAGTTACGCTGGTGATAATCTCCTCCCCAACCTTAGGAAGTTCCTTGATTTTCAAATTTCTGATCCCGCCGATAAAACCGAGTGGCGCTCCGTTTGGCTTAATTCCCGGTTTGGCGCCAGCGCCTGCCGCAGCGGTTTGCGCCATGTTTTCAATTAAGCCCGGTTCGAGGAACAAACCATTCTCGCAGAATACATTATCCTCTCGGATTACCAATGACGTCACTGCGGTTTTATCAAACATCTCAATCAATCGCTCAACCATTACCATTGGCGGTTTCTGAGGTATATTTATTTCTTCAAATGGTGCCATAAGGATCCTTTACGTTTTCGTTTTCTCATGCGGTTCATAACAGTAGCTACATCCTCGTCGGGAAAAACCCATCTCCGCCCGGTGGCTTCTGCGCGTTCTTTTAATGTATCGTAGTTTATTCCGGTGGCGATATAATAAACCGGTTCGAGCAGATTGTCGCCTGGTTTTACAATGCCCTCCTTCAGCGAAATTTCATGAAGCGTGGTTCCAGGGTAAATCCTCATGCCTATAAACGGAAAAAAAACCGTATTTACAATTCTTTTGGAGTTTTCAAAACTTTCGTTGATGGTAAACTCTGTTTCGCCGTATCCGCCAATGATCATAAAATGGCAGAAATATATTTTTGCTTCGTTACAATAGTCTGATACCCTGATAACCTCGTCCACGCCAAAATGTTTCCCATAGTTTTTCAGCGTTGTATCGGAAAGCGATTCAGTGCCAAATTCAATGTGGGTAAGTCCCGCCTGGGCAAAAAGCCGGAGATGATCCAATGAGAGGTTATGAGGCGAGAAATAGGCTCCCCAGTGAACAGGAAGCTTTGAATCAATCAGTTTTTTTGCCAGTTCAACATTGAAATTATTGCTGATGTTGAATACTGAATCGGTAAAGAAAACATAATCAACTTTATGTTTTTCATAAAGCTGACGCAGTGTATGCACAATTTTATCCGGGTCGAGCGTCCTTACGTTTGAACCATCTATAATCGGATAAGTACAATAGATACAGTTATAGGGACAACCCCGCTTGGTTTGCACATTAACCATTCCGGCTTTATCCCAGTAAAAACCGAGCAGATCAGAATCGAAATTCAGATTGGGTGTTTTGATAAAATGGTTGCGTTCATTCACCTTGATATGACCATTTTCTGAATAAATAAGACCATCAACGGTTAAATCGGGTTTCCCGTTATCGAGGCTGATAAGAAATTCAAGGAGACTTTCTTCGCCTTCGCCTTTGATTCCATAATCGGGTTGAAGCAACCGGAAAAATTCGTGCGGAAAAATCGAAAATGCTGATCCGCCAATAATTACCGGAGTTGACGACGTATTACGGATTATCTCCATAATTAACTTATACCCGCTGATAAAACTTTCCTGTGTGTAAAAATTGACGTCATCCACGTTTCGCAGAGATAAGCATATATAGTCGGGCAAAAAGTCGGCGAGGTAATTCCGAAGCGATTCAGGAGTGTTTATATTGAAATCGAAGATACGCAGATCATAATCGGGAAGGCGTTCGGCGAGGTATGTGAAAAGGTACGAAATACCCAGCGGATAAACCGGATATGGAATAGTAAACTTGTTTGCAGAGATGAAAAGCAGTTTTTTCCTATGCATTTCAGTTTCCAGTTTGGTTTGAAGGTTTTCCTGGTTCAACGGGTTTCCAAAAGTCATAGTAATTAAACCACTGAAGCGGGTATTTGTTAAGAATCTCCTCTAATTTCCTGACATAAATTGTCACTGCTTTCAGCAGGTTCTCTTCCCGTTGTTTCTGGTTTGTAGTAAATGTAGTATAATGAAGCGGAGTCGCATAAAAATGATAATGTTTGCTTGATTCTTTTACGGCAAAAACGAAAGAAACCGGAACCTTGAATTTTGCAGCCATGTTAACCGGACCAACCGGGAATTCAGCCGGTTTCCCCATAAAATCAAGCGTCGCCGTTTTGTTGCCTTCGATGAACCTGTCGCCATGCATCGCCACGATTTCCTTATTGGCAAGCGCCTCCCTGATCTGCAGCAAATGTGAAAAATCATTCCTGATAATAATAAAGTTGACGTTTCGATTTGTCAAAACATTAGAGAGATAGGCTTTAATCCGTTGGTGTTCGGCGTCAAATAAAATGATATTGATGCGTTTTTCGAGCCTGTTGAGCAGTTGACCGGCAATTTCCCAGTTTCCAACGTGAGCGCTTACCAGCAAACCTCCGTTGTCCATTTGCCGCAGGTATTCTTCGCCTTCAAAATCGAAGGTAAACTTTTGCTGAAATCCGGCAAGCATAGCTACTTTATCCAGCAAAATCTGACCAAACATGTAATAATTTCTGTAAATGCTGATAAAAGCCATGAAACGGCTATATTTCATTATTTTATTATAAAAATGAAAAATTGCTTTAAATGCCTGACCTGATGTTGCAACGAAATAAATAACCACGAAAGAGAGCAGGAAATAGGCAAAAGAGAGTCCGGGATATTTCAGCGTCCAGACAAAAATTTTATATCCCAGGGCGCCACCGCGGGTTTTGCCTTCCCATGACGACATCAGCGCTCATTAAGGTTAATGCGACTGATGATGTAATTGTAGAAATCTTCGAGCGACCTGACATTTGCCATCTCTTCGGCTTTCATCTTGAAACCGAAGTTGTTTTCAATAATAACAAACAGATCAACAAAATCGAGGCTGTCAATACCCAGATCTTTCTTCAGATCGGCGGCAGGGTGTATCTGGGTTTCATCAATTTCTATCTCATCAATCAGGAGTTGGTTAATTTTCCTGATAATTTCATCTTTCTGCATCAGTGTAATTCTTAAACCGGTGCAAAAATAGAGATTTTTTTTAAGAAATTACGTTTTAAACCTTCCTGACGATGAGAGATGAGTTTGTGCCTCCGAAACCAAAGGAGTTGGAAAGAAAAGCCTTGAAATCACAGGATGTTGCTTTTGTCACAATGTTTAGCCTTGAGGTTATATCATCGGGATTATCAAGGTTGATATTGGGGGCGACAAATCCGTGATTCATCATAAGAGTAGAGTAGATCACCTCGCTGGCTCCGCCCATCCACATTTCGTGACCTGTCATTGATTTTGTGGAACTCACCAATGGCGACGAATTACCGAAAACATCGAGAATGGATTGTGCTTCGTTACTGTCGCCCAGCGGTGTAGAAGTTGCGTGGGCATTGATATAACCGATCTCCGATGGGGCGATCCCGGCGTCACGGATAGCTTTCTCCATTGCGCGTACGGGTCCGTCAACGTTTGGCATTGAGATATGTTCGCCATTTGAAGAAAAACCATAACCGATTATTTCACCAAGTATGGTTGCGCCACGTTTAACCGCAGACTCATAACTTTCAAGTATTACTGTTGCAGCCCCGCCGCTGGGTACAAGTCCGTCGCGGTCGCGGTCGAATGGACGGGAAGCCCGCTCAGGTTCTGATTCTCTGATTGAAAATGCGTTAAGCGCGTCAAAACTGGCGGTTGATTCAGGATTGATTTCCTGAGCGCCGCCACAAATAATCATCTCCTGTAATCCCTGCTTTATCAGCAAATAACCAATTCCAATGGCGTGAGAACCGCTCGCGCAGGCTCCGCTCAGCGTGAAATTGACCCCTTTAAGCCGGAAAATCACCGACAGATTCATCGAAACCGTCGAATTCATTGACTGGAATATGTACCCGGAACCAATCATCATGGTATCCTTCTTCTTTCTCAGAATGTCCACCGATTCTACCACTGAAAGAGCTGAACTGTCATTTCCGAACAGAATACCAACTTCGTGCGAATCGAGATAGGATTGGTCTAACCCGGCAAATTGCAATGCTTCCATTGTTGAAACATAAGCGTATTCCCCCTGAACCGACAGACCTACGCGCATACGGCGGTCAATCACACCTTTGAGATGCGGACGTTCAACCATTCCGGTAAGAGCAGATCTGAATCCCATCTCTTTTCTGACCGGATCAAAGATTATTCCCGATTTTCCTTTGTATAGTGATTCCCTTACCTCCGCAAGATTTTTCCCAATCACGGAGTATATGCCCATGCCTGTGATAACGACTCTATTCATATTTTAAGTAGCGAAATATCGAAATTGTATAACATCACGGTTCGTCCTTCGTCCTTCGTCCCTCGTCCCTCGTCCCTCGTCCCTACGTATATAACCCTCCATTAACGTTAATCACCGCTCCGGTAATATACGATGCTTCTTCAGAAGCTAGGAATCCCACCGCAGCGGCAACCTCTTCCGGTTTACCGAATCTTCCCATTGGAATCATAGCTTTTAGTTGTGTTTCGTCGAGGTCTTTAGTCATATCGGTTTTGATGAATCCAGGCGCTACGGCGTTAACAGTCACGTTCTTTTTGGCAATTTCCTGAGCCAGAGCTTTGGTGGCGCCAATCACTCCGGCTTTTGCCGCAGAATAGTTTACCTGTCCTGGTAGTCCTTTCAGTCCCGACAGTGAAACCACGTTGATGATACGCCCATGTTTTTTAATGAGCATATCCTTTATAAGAAAGCGCGTAACGTATAGAAAACTGTGCAGGTTTGTATTTAGAACATCGTGCCATTCCTCGTTTTTCATCCACATAATCAGGGCGTCTTTACGGATACCGGCATTATTTACAAGCGCCTGGATGTAAGCGTCTTCGTGTGAAGCCTGCCACTGACCCAGAACCTGTTCAATTTGCTCCTGCGAGGAAATGTCAAATCTCAGAATTTCGCCGTCGCTGCCTATTTCTCTCACTAACCTAAGTGTTTTATCAGCTTCCTCCCGATTCGAATTGTAGTTAATGAGGATGAAGAAACCCATACTGGCAAGTTTCAGGCAAATTGCCCTGCCGATACCGCGGGAGCCTCCGGTCACAAGTGCATACTTCATTTTTACTCCTCCACTGCGAATTGCGGTTTGTTCTCAGTAATATAAGTTATGATGTTCCGCACATCATGATATTTGATTGTATCTTCGGAAAACATTGGAACAATTTTCCGTAAATCTTCGTACTTGCAAAGAGAGTATGATGACAGCCGGTCGCGGATCTGAAGGAAATCAATTGCCTGTAGAATAGCAATCATTTCGATAGCCAGTACCTGGTAAGTGTTATCAATCACCTTTTTTGTCATCAAAGCTGCATTTGTACCCATGCTTACGATATCCTGGTTATCGTTATTGTTGGTGATGCTGTGCAGGTACATTGGGTACGACAAAGTCTGGTTTTCAGCGACCGTTGAAACGGCAGTGAACTGAACGCCTTGCATACCGAGGTTAAGCCCGAGTTTTCCCAGGTTCACAAAAGGCGGCAATTTTTCATTCAGTTTAGGATTCATCAGATAGTTCAACTGCCGTTCGGCAAGCATAGAGAGTTTGGTAATGGCAATTTTCACCTTATCCATCTCAAGCGCCACATAATCGCCATGGAAGTTACCTCCGTGATATACATTGTGATGCTCGCCGTCAATGATTGGGTTATCGCTTGTCGAATTAACCTCGTTGGTAAGAACATGGATTGCATAAAAAATTGTATCCATAACTGGTCCAAGAACCTGTGGAACGCAGCGAAGGGAGTAATATTCCTGCACCTTATGCTTGAATACTTCAACTTCAACCGTTTTGTCGCTATTGTAAAGGTGGTCGGCTCGTCGGCGAATCAAGCGGCTGTCTTTCAGAATTGATTTCATTGTTCGGGCAACCTGACGCTGTCCGTGGTGAGATTTGGCGCGGTTTAGCCCGTCGGAAAAATGGTCGTCATAAGATTCCACAACCTCCGTAATCATAGCTGAGGCGAGTACAGCCCAATCAACCAGGTTACGAGCATGGATGAGGTTGATCATTCCGATACCGGTCATGGCAGAGGTTCCGTTAATCAAGCCAAGCCCTTCGCGTATATGCATTCTGATCGGGACAAGTCCGGTTTCAGTGAAAACTTCAGAAGTCGGTCGCAAAACGCCCTGGTAAGTAACTTCACCCTCGCCTATAAGATTAAGGGCAAGATGTGCAAGTTGAACAAGATCGCCGCTGGCGCCAACGCCGCCATGTTCAGGGATAAATGGATTGATATCGCGGTTGATCATTTCCATCAGCAGTTCCACAACTTCGGAATGGATTCCCGATTTGGCTTGCACAAGCGTGTTAAGCCGCGCCAGCATAGTTGCTTTGGCATAAATATCAGGAAGAGGCGCGCCGCAGCCGGCAGAATGACTTCTGATCAGGTTATATTGTAATTCAAGTTCGCGATTGTTATTGATCCTGAACTGTGCCATTGGTCCCAATCCTGTATTGATTCCATAAATCACTTTTCCTTTGGCAAACTCTTTCAGAAACTCATAATCTTCGGCAACTTTTCGACGGGCTTCTATGTCAATGTCAATTTTCTCCCCTTCAAAAAGCGTCTTAAAAAAATCGCCAACCGTAAGTTTACGGTTTCCTATTATAATCATTTTATGTTAGTTACTGTGAATTTCAACTAAATTATGAGTTAGGCATAAAAACTCAATTTTAGCCACTCAACCTCTGAAACGCCAAAACCTGCCAAAATATAACATACTGATATTCTCTGTTTTGTATAATTAAGGGCTTTGGCGTTTTGTCAAATGAATTTGCAAAGGTAAAAACTTTTGAAGAACAAATAAGGGTGGTCATACTCTAAGCCCCAGATGTATAAAAACGGATCCACAAAGAATTTTTGTAATCTGAATAAACTGTTGTAATTTTGCAGCATTGAATAGGCCCCGTAGCTTAACTGAATAGAGTATCTGACTACGGATCAGAAGGTTGGGGGTTTGAATCCCTCCGGGGTCACTCAAAATCAGGCGCTTACAAGTTTATTGTAGGCGCTTTTTTTAATGGTTAAATACATTTATACCTATATGCCTGGTATTTTTACCCTCCTTTTCATGTTCGTTCAAATTATTCTATAATTTTCCAGCGCCCATCGTCCATTCAGATAAACAACGCCAAATGAAAACCCTTTTCACCATCCTCCTCCTCGCCGGTTTCCTTTCCCCCGCCTTCTCCCAAAAAGTAATCTCCGCTAAAAGCCAGCCCAGCAAACTCGACGTCCACCAAGCCTACAAACGCGGGCTGCCTCCAAACTTGCATGCCGTGTTATCTTTTGAAAACTACAACTAATATGCCGGGATATACTTATTTTTGTCGAATAAGGTCAGGAGTTCTGGACTTTAACTTTTATTAATTATTCTTATACCATAATTTACATGAAAACAAGAATTTTTCTGACATTACTAATGATTTCGGGCTTTTCATTGGTTGCATCAGCCTGGGTTTACCCGGAGCACCGCGAAATCATGATTGCCGCCATCAAAAAACTGGACCCGAACCGACGGGCAATCCTCGATCAACTTTGGGCGTCTGCAAGAAAAGGTTACGAGTTGCGGCTTTGTGGATCGGTTATTGAACCCGACCAGGGTATAAAGCCTCAATGCCTCGATTATGCCGCATGGACAGGGATTGCAGGCGACCACTCCGTATCTGCGCAGGATATGACCAATATTGTTCTCAAATCGAAGTGGATTCTGAATGTAGCCGATATTACCGCCCGGCTGAAAATTGGACTTGACGAGTCGAAAAATCGCAGTTCGCGTATCAGCGCTGTAAGGATTTCGGATAT
The DNA here is from genome assembly GCA_026391715.1 of Bacteroidota bacterium. Lineage (GTDB taxonomy): Bacteria > Bacteroidota > Bacteroidia > Bacteroidales > FEN-979 > CAIVAT01. The sequence goes on along the minus strand of JAPLDO010000148.1, from coordinate 13,032 downwards.
AAAGCTGCTTCGCGCCGATCCGGAGTACGTTTCGAGAGCCGGAAAAAATAATGGTCATTTTCTGCTGACGCTTCCGGCTGTGAATACCAAAGCTGAAGTCTATTTTTCGTTGTGTTTTAAAGAAGGAACAGACATGAATACTCTTGGGACTTATACCTGGTTTCATTTTAGCGCCTTACAGAAGGCTGCCCGACTGAACTCAAAGGATCTGACGCCCGAACAGCGGTCTGCCCTTGCTTTGTCTGCTCTTGCAGATGAAGCATTCGCGGATCATTTTTTAGAGGATAGTTTTACATCGGGTCATGTGATGGGAATCTGGGGCGATGCTGCAAAACGCAAGGGGACACATGATTATTACAACGAAGAAGGCATTGAAGTAAATACATGGCAAGGTAAACAAATGGTATTAATGGGCGATGCCACAATGCGGGAAGAGGATATTGGATGGACCTCCGACGCGATCCTTAAGAGTCTGGAACAAATGCTGGATGCGGTTAGCGGAACCATCAGCTTTGATCCTGGCTTCATTCAGGAAGATCTTTCCCTGGCAACTCCTGATACATTTAACGTAAGTAAGGCAATGGTGATGCCCAAGCGCCAGATTGATAATAAAGTAAGGATTTTGTGTGATACCGTATTGATGGAATTTCCTGTTCCGGGTTTGACTGCCGGAATGGGACAATTTCCAAGATTCCGGTCTGAAATGGGTCCTTTTGCCGGGGTTAGCGGCGCAGCCAACCTCAATTATCTCGATGGTGGATTTTTTGACTATCAAAAGGGTTACGGCGTCACTGCCGGATTGGAACTTGGCTTGCGTTTTGGATTGGGAATGGAAGGGGTACTTAACGAGGCGGGCGATGGACTGGTCTTCCTCGATCTGGGAACCCGTATTGATTTAAGCTCCAGCCAGGCTTATGATGGTTCCAATAACAACCCCGATTTAAAAGGATATGGCAGTATGATCTCAGCTATTCCATCCCGTGTCGCTTTTACTGTCCGCTTCAGATTACCCTTCTTCCTGATCCCCGGCGACCTTGTGATTTTAGCGCCTGTTTTGGCGCTGACATCACCAAATTCCATGCAACGCGTTGTCACAACTGCGGCAAATGGAGGGTTGATCCCCTGGCAAACGGGTTTGTCAACTCCTGTTGGGAGATTCCAGTTCGTGCTGGGACGCGAGGTTGCAATCAGTATGTATGGAGTGGGAAGAAGATCAGATACTTACTCGGTATTTCCTCCAGATGAAAGTTTTTACGGGTATTTCAAACTGAATACCACCAGGTTTGAATTCCCGATCGTGGAATACCGTCCTTTCCGTACCTATTCTTCACGACAGACTGGAAGTCTTCTTTTTCAATTACATGCCGGTTTTGATGTGCCGGGCAAACGGACGCCAGCCACGAATGACTTTAATGGTATTGGTTTACCGGCAACTCGTACCATTTGGTATGCAGGGATCCGGCTTGTTTTTGATTACCGGTACTATTTTTCCGGACAGAAGAAGTAAAGGTGATAAAATAGCATGACGCCATTAACAATGCAACATAGGTAAACAAACGGATACTCGACTGAAACTTTTCTAAAGCAAGGCGTCAGTTTACTGACCATGCGGTTTTTTTGTTATTTTTGCCCTTATTCTACCTCACTTCCAGATTCGTAAAATGAAGATAAAAATACTTTTTCTGATTTGTTTGCTAACTAACGCAATGATTCAGCTTTTTGGACAGGATCCCTATTTCTCCCAATTCCAGAATGTTCCGATTTACTATAATCCCGCCTATACCGGATTATATACAGGAATAAGGGCAAGATTTGCTTTCCGCGACCAATGGCCTGCTTTACCCTACGATTTCAAGTCATACCATTTCAGCGCCGACATTGGCGAACGAAACCTCCCTGGTTCAGGCGGCGTTGGACTTCTAATCAATACCGATAATGAAGGCATTGGTTTTATAAAGAATTTCAACCTCGGACTTGCTGTTGCGGTGAGAATTCCACTTTCCAAAAACGCCATCGGACAACTTGGTTTCAAAGCTGCATGGTTGCAGAAGCGAATAAACTGGGATGATTTCGTCTTCTCCGACGCTCTCGACGAGCGTTATGGCAACATTTATGCTACGGGGTTTCAACGTCCCGACCGAAATGTGTTGAATTTACCGGATTTCGGGGTAGGGGGAATTGTCCAGTTTGCCGATGAAACCGGTAGCTTTTCCGGAACCGTTGGTTTTGCAGCCGATCATCTTTTTGAACCTGATCAGTCATTCCTGCAAACAGCAAAAGCTCCTTTGCCCCGAAAATATGTCGCTCATATAGATGGGATCTATGCCATCGGAAGTTCTTCGGGCTTTAACACCGTTAGCGACGACGCTCTAAAGCTAAACCCCGGAATAATGTTTCAGTCGCAGGGTGGACTGAATGCCATCCAGGCAGGGATGAACCTCACCAAATATGGGGTTTACCTCGGACTTTGGTACAAAGGCGCATTCGGAACTTATGCCAACACTTCGCTTGCAATGCTGGTTGGATACCGTTATGTTTTTGCCGATAACATTGGCATTAAATTTACTTACAGTTATGACATGCAGCTTTCCGGCGCACTCATGGGAACCGGAGGCGCGCATGAAGTGACTTTGGTGATTGATTTCAATACCGGAGGTTTTCTCGGTAGTTCCGGAGGCGGTTCAACTTCGCGGGGAATAAAACGAGGAGGCTATGATTCGAGGCTTGAGTGTTCGGAGTTTTGAAGGTTCAAGATTCAAGGTTTAAGGTTATAGATTACAAATTCCAAGTTCCAAATCCCAGGTTTCAAATTCCAAAACCTTGCTCTCAAGGTTCCGAGACTTCAAAATTCAAAATTAGATTGTTCTATTATTCGATTGTTCAAGGTTCAAGATTGCGCCACATCTGAATATTAGCGCCAGCTCCCCCTTCCCTTTTTGGGGAAGGGGGCTGGGGGGATGGGGTCTAAAGCGGTTATTCCACTTCGTTCAACTTCTCTTTTTTTCCTTTGTACCACTCCCTGCCCGAATATGCCGCAGCAAAAGCGAGGAAGATTGTAAGACCACCGTCAATGGGGACGCCAAGGGGGTTCTGGTTTCCGTTGCTGCCCGAAATTCAGGCGGGTGAGCGGGTTTTCGCTAAGCGGTTGGTGGAGGATGAGCTGCCCCATCATGTTGTAAACGAACACATCGCCTTTGAGGGAAGCTCCGGTTTTGCTGCTGAGGCAGATTGCATTGCCTGCAGTATAAATTGCGATGGGCTGAACAATAGTGGTTTCATTTATACCCACGGCTGCAAACCGGAGGAGGAAACGGTTGGCAGCGTCGCCATCCCCGGAGGTAAATGAATAAGTAGGATTCAAACGCAGGTTCTGAGTAGCGGATGTTTTGAGGTCGGTAAGGAAAACAGTTGACATTGCTTGCGAAACATCAGCCGTTATGGTTTGCTGACCGTTAACGCCGGCTTTGAAAAATACAGGAATTTCAAGTCCTTCGGCAAGTGTGGGAAGACCGTTGATTGCCAGTTTTGACTCGTCGCTGCTCATAGTATAAATCTGAGGCACCTGTGTATTGTAGCTTGTTAGCTTGTAGGCGTCGTATTTGCCATCGAATTGCGTGGTAGCTGCTGAATTGAAGTGGACAAACATGGCGTCTTCGAACCCGCTGGAATTAACCTTTAAAGAAAGACTCCACGGCGCAGCTTCTCCCGACTTGTATAAAATCTGTCCGCTGTGAACACGGTTGTCATTGCTTATCGTTATAGTTTTTGTTCCGGTTGATTTGGCGTGAACCATAAAGCCCTGCATGGCGGGAATGTATCGCGAGCCGCTGCCGATCGAGCCTACCGTACCCAATTGTATGTAATACCGGTAGTTTTCATAGGCTGCATCATAGTAATAAAGTGCATTGTCCATACCGTTGCCTTTGGTAACGATATCCCAATCAATTGCCGATGGGAATGGATTACCCAGGAGATTCCATCCTTCGCCTTTTCCAGTAGTATTTGTAAGTGTTAAGGTAAGTGGAAGGCCAGAAGTGTAACTATTCAGGTTGCCGGTAAAAGTTTTAGTCACTGGCTCAGTAGGGTATGCAACCATGTAGCCCCTGCCAACAACAAAATTAGATTCAAAAGCTGGATTCCAGGCTCCGATATCCGTTTTTGTGTTAATCCAAAAATAGGTAGGTTCATCAAATTTATAGAAATCAACAGTTGATAGTGGTGAATTGGCAACAAATTCTTCTCTGATTGACTGGGCATCAACTGGTGAAGAAATGAAATGATACTTTTTATCTGTACCCGAAGCGTAATTCGTAAGATAGCGTTCGACAGTGGCAGTCGGGGTGGAACTTGTAATGAGCGAACCGGTACCGGTAGCATCAGATTTAATTACCAAACCGGCAATGCCAACACTGTTGGTTAATACACCAT
>JAPLDO010000148.1:0-8576 GCA_026391715.1 Bacteroidota bacterium | reverse complement strand
CTGTAAGCGCTTTACCGGCTGCAATTGTCAATAAACCACTATTAATTGTTAGATCAGCACAAGCAGCAGGTGTTCCCGGCGCTTGATTTACAATTGGATCGTTCGTAACATCTGAAATTGTAACTGCTGTACCAGTTGATGGAACACCATCTGGTGACCAGTTCGTTGACTTATTCCAGTCTGTGTCTGTAGCGCCCGTCCAAACAAGTGTTGTTGGAATTACTTCATATGCACCCATTGTGGTAGCAACCAAACTTCTCGTAGCGCCATTATAATCTGTTGTAACTGTACCGATTGGTGTGCCTACTGCAATTACAGGTGAACCAGCTAGTGGCAAAAGGTTCGTAGCAGAAGTAAACTGTGGATTGGCGCTGATGGAGTTGGCATCTTTACCGGTTGCAATTCGCCATGCAGCGATGTCTAAAAGAATAGATGTTAGAAAGCCAATATTGGTACCTGTGGTGTAATAATCGTTGTAATTAATATCAGTAAATACCGTTGCTGCTGCGCCTGAGTATATTGCATAACGTTGTGTACCTGTAGTCTGACTGTTAACAAAGATATTGTTTCTCAGATCGATTGCCCCGGCTGTAGCTACACCTGATGTTACGTTAAAGGCAGCAGGAAGACCAGTTGCAGCAGTTTGGTTGGTATTCATGTTAACTGAGTTATAGTAAATACTGTACCCTGCACCTGCAGAAACGATAATTCCATAACCATTGTCACTTGCGCTTGCACCTGCATAACCATATCCCGCAACATCAAAAATAACATTGTTAGATACTGTAATAGCCGCAGAAGTTGAAGTTGAAGCGAGATAAATGCCATTTGCCCCATATCCGGTACCATTTGTATTCTTGATGTTACTTATTTTATTACCGGAGATTATTACGCCGGAGGTTGCTACATAAATGTAAATTCCAGATGTAGTACCTGTTCCAGTAGAAGTAAGACCTGAAATGGTGTTACCTGAAACGGTTATTGAAGCGCCGGTAACCCCACTTGAAATAATTATTCCAACAGGGGCATAAGCGGTTGTGCTTGAAAATCCTAATGTCGAAATGGTATTATTTGAGATACTGCTGTTTACAGTACCGGTAGCAAACCAAATACCATAATCATTTTCTGCAGTGGTTGTTTCAAAATTGCCAATTGTATTATTGGAAACTGTGGCTCCATCTACCCCCTGAACATATATTCCCACATTGCGGATTGCATTAGTACTGGTTGCAGTCATTGTATTGTTGCTGATATTCAATCCGCTACCATTTCCGGAAGCAACAACAGCAATACAATAAATGCCCATAGACGCCTTTTGAACGCTATTGTTTTGAATTGTGATATTATTGAAATAACCAGCCGTTCCAATGCTTGCACCATCGGAAACCAAAACCGCACTGCTACTTATGATGCCGTTGATAAGAACACAGTTTTTAATAGTTGTATTTGTAATTGGCGTAGCGCCGGTAGAGCCTAATAAAATAACTCTTGGTGAAGTAACACTTGTATTGGTAATTGTTAAATCACGGGAACTTCCACCATCAGCATTTGAGCCATCCATAGTAACATAATTGCTCAGAATTTTTATCAGCGCTGCGCTTGAGGTTGAACCGGAAATAGCTGCCGTAACGCCCGTGTTTGGCTTTATTGTTACCGTTTTGCTCGCAGATATACCTGTCACAGCATTAATATTAATTGGGAATGTTTCACTTCCTGAATAAGTGGCGTCAGTAAGAAGAAAGCGAACAGAACTACTTATTCCTAAACTATTTAAATCAGAAATGGCTTGAGTAAGTGTGGTATAATTAGGCGAAGTCTGCGCTGAACCAACCAGATAGTCGCCACTCAATGCCCCTCTGATAGTGCGTGAACCACCAGGATCAATATCAGAACCGTTATATGTTGTTCCACCAACATTGATTCCATTTGCAACAATTTTTGCATCAACAGTATTATTGAGTGTTGCTGCGGCATCAATATCAAAAGCTACCCACACATACAAGGCGCCAGTTGAAAGGCTATAATTCAAACCTGTAAAAGAAGCCACCCCACCCGATAAACTTTGAGCTGTACCAAGCAGATTGGTTGTAGCAAATGTAGTTGTTGCAGTAGTGTAAAGTTTTACACCGCTTGCAGGTATATCAGTTGCGCTAGTGCCAGTGTACGTTGCATCAATTGAATTAAGTATTAATGAACCTGTTGCAGGACCGGCAACTAAAAAGTCAAGCCGCAGAACCTGTTGGTTTGTAGCGCCTTGAGTCACTGATGCAGTTGAAGCCTGTACGCCGGTAACCGATGTAAGCGTTTTATTTACAATTGCCCGCGATCCGGAAGGCGCAGTTATAGTTGGCGTGTAATCACTACCCCCTACTGTAACGGTTGCACATTCGGCATCAATTACATTATTATTTACTGCGGTTGAATTTACATCATAAGTTACCCAGAAATAGTTGGTTCCCTGAGCCAATGTTTGTGTGCCTGTAACATCGAAATTAGCAATGGTAGGCGAGGCTGCTACTGACCCAAACTGGGAAGTGGTAGCAAAAGTGGAACTTGTGCCGGTGTACCATATCTTTGCATTGCTGATGTCAGAAACGGAAGTAGTACCGTTTGCATTAATGGTGAGCTTTGTAATGTCAATTGGGAGTAAATTGCCTGTAGTTACTACCTGAACACCAATAACTTGTTGGCTGGTAGTTCCGGCATTTACACTTGTAACAACACTTTGAGTTGTGGTACTGGACGAATATGCCATATTTGCCGGCGTGTAAACATTTACATTATCAATGTCAACATAATAATCTCCGCCTGACCCGGTACCCCAGGTTGCAATAAACCTGATATACACATTTTGACCGACATAAGAAGAAAGGCTTACCGACTTGGTGGCAAAACTTGTAGAAACCACATGGTTTGTATTGTCAATTGTTAAGACAGGGGTAAATGTTGTCCCATCTGTAGAAACTTCTGCCTTTATCGTTCCTATTCCAAGAAGAGCTAATGTTGTTGCAGTTGCCGGATAACCGGTATAATCTATTATCCTGTAATCAAAATAAAGCTGGCTTGTTGCTGTTATTGCCCCCATAAATGGGGTTATAGAATTACAGGTCGTACCTGAACTATATATATTATAGTACATGCCTGCAGTTCCATCTTTGCCATGGCTTGTTGAGACAGAAAATGGTGTACCTGAAGTAGACCAGTTTGCTGGCATACTTGAACCTGTAAACACTTCGACAAAAGGCAAAGTATAGGTTGTGTAAAAAATATTCCTGTTTCCGGCAGGGTTGTCTTCAACACTATTGTAAGTACTGCCATTTACATTGATTCCGTTTGCGGCAATTTTTGCATCTACCTTATTATTATTGGTTGCAGCGGAAGCCACATCAAAAGTTACCCAAACGTAGGTATGCCCTGTAGGGAGGTCGTAGGCAAGAATACTAAAAGTTGCAAGACTACTGGATAATGAAACGGCTGAACCTAATTGGTTGGTAGTTCCAAAAACATTGGTCGCTGTGCGGAACAACTTAACACCGCTCGTTGCAATATCGGCGCTTGCTGTACCCGTATAAGTTACAACTATCGAATTTAAAGGAAGTGAACCTGTTGAACCGGTAACATTAAAATCGAGCAAAAGCGTTTCATTGTTCAAAGAACCTTTAATAGCGGTTGCAGTTGATGCTTGTGTTACCGTTATCGATGAAAGCATTTTATCGTCAGCTATGGTTCTGCTTCCAGAGGGACTTTCTTCGGAGGCAGGATAAGTAACTCCTGCAACATTAATGGCATTAGCCATAAGTTTTGCATCTGCAGTATTTCCCAATGTTGCACCAGCGGCAATGTCGTAAGTAACCCAAACATACGTTGTCCCTGTAGGAAGATCGTAAGACAATGAACTGAATGTTGCTGTTCCACCGCTAAAACTTTGCGCAGAACCTAAAAGATTTGCAGCGCTGAATGTTGTGGATGAAGTTCGGTAAAGTTTAACGCCGCTGGCTGCAATATCGGCATCGCTTGTATTTAATGAAGTAACAATAAACGAATTCAAATTCAGCGTACCTGATGAACCAGTTACTGGCAGGTCAATCCGTAAAATCGGGTTATTGTTGGTATTGATATTTACATTTGCTGTGCTGGCTTGGTTATAGACAATCGTTCCAAGAGCTTTAGGCGTAGGCAAAGTGTAATCAAATCTTAAATTGGGAACATTGGTTGAGGCTGTTAAATCTACTGTACCACCTGTAATACCAGGCTGCTCTGTATCGGAATATCCCTGTCGTGCCCTGTTGGTAGCCATGGTTGTTGCAAAATAATAAGTATGTGATGTGTAGGCTTGATTCCCTTTAACAATTAGAATCTGTAAGTTATCAGTTCCATTGTATGCGAATGAAGTACTTGATACCATTTCCATCCATCCACTGGTGGCTGTATTGGGGAATGTTCCTGTAAAGACCTGGGAATATCCGGTAAGATCGTACTTTCCGGTAGTTAATATTGTTGCGGTTGTATGCTTCATGTAAACAGTAACAGGTGTAATAGGGTTTACATCTGCTCCCGATGACTTGTTGAATGCTATTTTTGTTATGTCTTTTGAAGTACCCAACTCCGATTGTAAATAAATACATTCCCACGTGTTATAATTATAATATCTGTCAATTGGAGCGGCGAATGTTGCAGTACCGGTGCCTGTAACAGACTGATTAAGTATTGTCCGCGTTCCTGCCGGTGATTGATCTGTTGCCGGGTAGGTAGTAGCTGCAACATTTATTTGGTTTGCTTGTATTTGTGCATCAAGCAAGTTGTTAAGTGTAGCAGATGCCGATACATCATAAGCAACCCAGATATAGGTTGTTCCTGTAGGCAAATCGTAAGCAAGGCTTGAGAAAGTGGCATTACCACCACTAAAATTTGTTGCAGAACCTAAAGCATTGGAAGTTGAAAAAGTTGTTGAAGTTGTTCTGTATAATTTTACACTTGTTACATCGGCGTTACTTGTATTTAACGAATTTACGACTATCGAATTAAGGTTCAAGGTACCTGAGTTTCCTGTCACAGCAAAATCCAGCCGAAGTATTTCCTGATTAGTTGCCCCCTGAGGCACTGCTGCAACCGATGCTTGGTTATAGGTTATTGAGGTTAACGATTTTGTAATTGCCAATAAAGTTCCATCAAATTCATCAGCGCCAATGTCGGGCGCTACTCCGCCACCGTTTACCTGAACCGGGTATCCGGGGTTGCCCTGCCTTACATTTCCTTCATAGTCATCAGTATAAGTGGCAATATTTACTGCGCCACTCTCTATACCGGTAGCAATCCCAGTATTAATATGTAAGAAGTCGGCACTCGAGCCAGTTGTGCTCACCCAGTTTGGGTTTTCGGAAATTGAATTGGCATCGCGGGGCGCAATTGTGCCTGCTGTAAATACACCTGCTTTGTATGCTGCTATAGTTTGTGCTGTACTAGTTCCATCCGAGTAAATAAGTTGATTGGCGCTGCCTCCAAGTACACCTGCAAAAAACAAGTTGTTGTTTGAAGTACTTGCATAATTATTCAGCATATTTGCACTACCCGAAATCCTACGGTAGGCAACCGCTAAACCTGTACCATTTGGCGTAGTGTTATTTACAATAATGTTGTTTCTAAGGTTAAGTGTTGCTGTTGTTGCAGTAGTACTGGCGGTATGATAAAGACCTGATGAACCGAAATTGGCGCCGCCACCACCTGCCAGATAAACAGTGTTATAGTAAATATTATTTGTTGAAAAAGTTGTTGTAGAAGTTACACTTATACCACGAATCGCATCTGGATTGGTTGCTGCCGAAGCAGTTAAACCACCAATTAAGTTGTTATAAACCGTATTAGTAGTACCTCCACTTAATAAAATACCATTTACTAAAGTAGTCGCTCCAGTAGCCAGAGTAGCCAAGCCGTAAATTTTATTTTTATATACGTTTGCTGATGTACCCGCAGAAACTATAATACCACTAACAACAGGACTTCCTGAACTAGTGGCAGCTCCAGCAGTTAAATTGGTTATTGTATTTGAAAATACATTTGCAGTTGTACCTGAAGCCAAAGTAATACCATTGAGTGTTGGTGAACTGGTAATAATTCCGGTAAAGGCTAAATTGGTAAAAGTATTATTGGTTACAGAATGCAAACCTGTTGAAGTAGATGAGCCAATTTCAATTCCGGTCATTATAGTTGGTACTACAGATGAAGAAACCAAATTTAAGGTATTGGTAGCAGCAATTGCCTGACCCCAAGTAGAAGAAATCCCTTTTACAGTGGTTCCTGCACCAGATATGGTGATATTATTTCCTGTATAGGTTTTAGTAGCGGCACCTCCATCAGCATTATAAATACCACAAGAAATACTTGTAGAAGTTGGCGCTACTAAAGTAATTGGATTGTTGGTTATATTATAAGTAGCAATTGCCCCTGTACTTGCACTGCCATAAATACCATATATCGGACTTGGACCGGTTGCGTTTCCGGCATTTATGTTTACGGTATTATTATTGACAGTGAGCGCAGTAACAATGCTTCCAGCATGGCTTATACCATAAGCGGCACTATTTGAACGATGATAAGAACCCGTATTATTGACCACGTTGTCAATAATGTTTAAAGTGCCGTGTGCCGCACCAGCATTAATATAATTAACAGTACCTGCTCCATAAAGACCAGAGCCTGTAACAGCTTGTTTGAGAGTTACGGTATTGGGGTTGCCGGCGCTACCTATATTAGTAGTAGTACCAGCGCTTGTAGCAACAATACCGTTTACAGAACTCGTAACGGCAGATGTTGAAGACGTAGTTTGGTTTACCAAAACCACGTTGTTAAGTACATTAATTGTTGTAGATGTACCTGCCACACTAATGGCAGTTAAAGTACCCGAAGTTATCCCGGTACCGGTTGTAGATTGGTTTATGGTTACATTATTAGAGTTACAAGTATTAGTAGCAGAAGCATAAGCGGCATTAATCCCTTTCACTGCAGCCGAATTGGTAGCAGCAGGATTTTGATTCAGAACGATTGTATTATTGTTGGCAATAATAGTGCCTGCTGCCAAACCTGAACCAAATTCAATACCTGCAATAGCAGTCGTTGAAGCATTGGTTATGGTAATGGTATTGTTACTAAAATTAGTCGTATATGTGATGCCTGTCGGAGCTGTTCCGTTGGCGCTAAAAATACCACCAGAGGTCAAGGTCAAACCTGAAAATGAATTAATTGTATTATAACGTACAGAATTGCCAACAACGTTTCTGAAAAACACACCGGCGGGTGTTGTTCCTGAATAACTAGTAAACCCTAAATCGCCTGCTGTGTTTGAAATACCATAAGTAATAGTGTTTGCTGTAGTTAGAGAAGTTCCACCTATATCATTACCACTTTCAAAAACTGTAGCAGTTTGAGCTGGAGAAATAAAATACAACCCATGCGCAACTCCTGAAATCGTATTGCCGTAAAATTTATTATTGGAATTTGTTCCTGCAATGGATGTAGCGGCCTGTACTGAATTTGTAGATGAAGAAGCAGTTGTTGAAAAAATACCAATAGCGTTCTGATATGCAGTTGCAGAACTTAAAGTAATTGTATTGTTCTGAATTGTATTATTTTGTGCCCCATTAGTAGTAGATGAAGCAAAAAGGCCAACACCAAATTCCGTCATTGTATTTGTTGCAACTGCTGCAACAGTATTTGCACTGTTTTCCAGCATAGTAAAATTCTGGATTGTAACATAATCGCAACCAATGATTCTAAAAATGGCGTCATACTTCTGTCCAGCAACCTGAGGTGTAAAGGCAGCTATAGTTGTAGTAGCAGTTCCAGAAATTACAACATTGTTAACCGCAGTAGCTGAAGCCGTAAAACTAATTGAGTAGCCTCCAACTGGCGCTGTTTCGCTACCTGCATCACATGTTAGTGTTACTGGTCCTGATATGGCAGTAATAGCATTCAATGCAGTTATGGCATTTGCCAAAGATGTGTATGATGCCGCCAAATTAGGCGTCGTATTCGTAGGATTCGTCACTGTGACTGCTACTAGCGCCCACGAACTTTGCGCCCAAAAGAATAAAATTGTTAATAATAGTAATGTTCGTTTCATAAAATTGTCCTTTCTGTTAAGTTTAATTATTTATTTGCTGTAACGTTATGTGTTTTGGTGTAAGCTTAAATGTGATTCGGTTTTGTTATTGGTTAAGTTTAAAAAGTTTAATAAGGTTACTGTTTACCTGTTTCATTATCGGGCTATCTATTTTCCCCGGCAGCCAAAGGGTAAGCGACTTACCAATTGTGGCAATTTTTGAAAGCCGCCATTGCGATTCTGCCTGGAAAGAGAAATTTGTTTTTCATAGTATTTGGTTATCGTGGTTGGTTTTAGTTTTATGGTTTGGAGGCGCGAAGCATCGCGTCTGTACCAGGGTCTTATGCTGCGAGTTCAAGGCTCACAGTTCAAGGTCCAATATTCCAAATTCAAGGTTCCAGATTCCAGATTCCAGAGTACAAATTCCAATATCCAAATACAAGGGTTGGGTCTACTCCGAAAAGGAAGCAATTTGGACTAA
>JAPLDO010000084.1 GCA_026391715.1 Bacteroidota bacterium | reverse complement strand
GTGTATTCACCGTCATAAATCTTATTGCTGGTGAGTTGCTCTCCAGCAGAGCTCACGTCCTCTTCAGATTTATCATACAAAGTTAAAAAAATAAAAAATAAATCGCCAGCCTCTTGTTTTACAACATAGAAGGGGTGACATGATTATAGAAAGAATTGTAAAGCCCGTTTTAAACTCCGAAGGAGTGATATTATTCTTCGTCATACCTGCAAACTTATTTATAACTTGACCAAAGCAGATAAGCAGTTTTCCCTATTTCCATATAAACATTTCGCCATTTCACTCCCATTCAATCGTCGCCGGCGGCTTAGAGCTAATGTCATAAACAACCCTGTTCACACCCTTCACTTTATTGATGATCTCGTTGCTAACCTTTGCCAGAAATTCATGAGGAAGATGCGCCCAGTCGGCGGTCATTCCGTCGGTGGAAGTTACCGCGCGCAAAGCTACAACATTCTCATAAGTGCGTTCATCGCCCATCACGCCTACCGATTGTACTGGGAGCAGTACGGCAAAAGCCTGCCAAACGGCGTGGTACAATCCATGTGCGCGCAGAAGCGTGATGAAAATATCGTCAACCTCCTGAAGCAACTTTACTTTTTCGCGGTCTATGTCGCTCAGAATACGCACGGCAAGTCCGGGACCGGGAAAGGGATGGCGATTGATAAATTCATCGTCAAGACCTGCGGTTTTACCAACTTTTCGCACTTCGTCTTTGAAGAGAGTGTTGAGCGGTTCCACGATTTTCATTTTCATGTATTCCGGCAAACCTCCCACATTGTGGTGGGATTTGATTGTAGCCGAAGGACCTTTTACTGAATGCGACTCTATTACGTCGGGATAGATCGTTCCCTGTGCGAGCCATTTTATATCATTTATTTTATGCGCTTCGGCGTCGAAAACATCAATGAACGTCTTTCCAATGATTTTGCGCTTCTTTTCAGGATCGGCAACGCCTTTCAAGGCTTCGAGGAAAAGGTTGGAGGCGTCGACTCCGGTCACGTTCAAATCCAGTTTTTTATAGCGCTCCAAGACCTTCACGAATTCGTTTTTCCTAAGCAGACCGTTATCCACGAAAATGCAATAAAGGTTCTTTCCTATCGCTTTGTTGAGGAGAATTGCCGTAACTGAGCTGTCAACGCCGCCGGATAATCCGAGAACGACTTTATCGTCGCCGAGTTTCTGTTTGAGGTCGGCAACGGAAGCCTCAACGAAAGATTCAGGCGTCCACGACTGGCGACAGCCGCATAAGTCAACCACGAAATTCTTCAATATTGTCAAGCCGTCGGTAGTATGGTAAACTTCGGGATGGAACTGGATTCCGTAAGTATTTTCGCCTTTTACCCTGAAACCGGCATACTTTACTTCGGATGTGCCTGCTTCGATTGCGAAGTTATCAGGAGCGTCAAGGATAGTGTCGGCATGCGACATCCACACCTGAGCGCCCAGCGACAAGCCTTTCAGCAGCTTGCTTTCAGTGTCAATGAAAGAGAGATTTGCCCTGCCATATTCGCGGATCTTGGAAGGGGCGACATGACCGCCCGATGATTGAGCGAGATATTGCGCGCCGTAGCATACGCCGAGCAGCGGCTTTTTTCCTCTGATATCGTCGAGGTTTGGAAATGGCGCATTTTCATCGCGTACCGAAAAAGGGCTGCCGGAGAGGATCACGCCTTTGATCTGATCGGATGGAACCGGGAAATTGTTGTACGGATGTATCTCACAGTAAACGTTCAGTTCCCTTACCCGCCGCGCAATAAGTTGGGTGTATTGCGAGCCGAAGTCGAGGATGAGGATGGTTTCTTGCATCAGTTAGTTATTTTCTACTTTTTTAATTCCTTTTTTTTCTTCTCTTCAGGTAAATAGCTTTCGTCTGAATCAGGATACCCTTTAGGTCTTAATTTTGAAATTGATGTTTTTTGGGCATAAATTACAAAATGTAAAATGCAAACAACAGAGAGTCCACTCCGAAAAGTAGTTAGAAAAATCTATATTTACTAAAGCCCAGTATATCAGCAACTTGAATTGCCACGACCTTAAGGTCGTGGCAATTGATAAACCGATAGTTACTGGACTTTAGTCCAAAATTGTCGCCTTTTCGGAGTAAACTCAAAAATCACTTTCCTGAACCAGAATTTAATCTGTTTGTTGCTTCATCGAGGACTTTCTCCGAAATGGCTATTCCCTGGTTACAGGTTTCCAGTGTCGGTTCATAGAATGGCAGAACAGAAATAATCGGATACTTTGAAGGCGGAAATTTTCAATGGCATAATGCAGCCATACAGAAGATTCATCTTTCATATATGACTTCTCCGGTGTTGATCTCCCTTAAAAACCAATTATTCTTAATCTTTGTTTGAACGGGAATGATATCCAATGGTATTTTCGCTGCGACACTTCTGGTCAGCTTCCTGCATTTCATGGCTAAAGTCAGATAATTTTCATTGCTGTCCTGAAAAATGACAATATCAATGTCTCCCGGATCAGCAGAGGTTAAAAATGAACCAAAAACCATGATTTTTTTACCTCTGCCTCGCCGGATAAACTGTCGGAAATTTCCCTTTTTAAAGTTTCTCTGCTTTTAGCGCTGATGATCATAGAAATACCTGGGTTTGTCATTGACAAAAATACAATTTGTTTTCAAATTAAAATCAAGCGTTTGCCAGTTATTTGCTATCCTGATAAAGAAAACTGTAAAGTGGTATAACGGCAAGTTTGCAAGGAAAGTTATGCTAAGCGCGCTACTTGCCACTTTACGGTTTTACGGTTTTACAAATTGATTCTGAACTGCATCTGAACCTGCAATATTGAGTCTGCTCCGAAAAGGAAACAATTTGGACTAAAGTCCAGTAACTATCTGTTTGTCAATTGCCACGACCTTAAGGTCGTGGCAATTCAAGTTGCTGACATTCCGGGCTCGTAGCCAAATTTTGATTTTTCTAACTATTTTTCGGAATGGAGGCATTGATTATAAAACAAATAGCCCCCCTTCCGGGAGGCCATCATGCAGTAATCTTATTATTTATTATGGAGCGCTAAGCTCTTATTCAAAATCAGCAACCATCGGTGTCACCGGAGTCAATGCAGTAATATTGATCATCTGATCATCACCATCTGAAAAATCAGCCTCAACAGGAGTTACCGGAGCCAAACTTCCAAATTCAATCACCGGAACCATTTCTTCAAATTCTGCCTCTACGGGAATCACCGGAGCCAGGGCAGTAAAATCAATCACTTCACTGTTTGTCTCTTCAAAGGTTGCTTCTGCCGGCGTTACCGGAAATAGCGCTGTCATATCCAATGTTGTTTCAACTGTTGTGCTGGTGAAGGTGGTTGATCCATTTCCTGCAAAAAGAACCGAAATCTGAAGGGTGAAGAGGGCTGCCAGTAATATCGTTGTTGCTTTCATTTTTTCTGTTGTTTGACGTTGATGAAGCAAATGTACACCGGAATGGGGATGTGGGCGATATCGAATCGGCATGGATGGGAAACAACCCGGTGAGTTGGGGATAGAAACCGGTAAATTCTTAATTGCCGAATACCTGCATCCTTGGTTTACTGAATTTCTGTATTCCTATTTGCCTAATTCTTGCATTGTTATTTACCGTTTACAAGATCAAAATTCAAAGATCAAAATTCAAAATTCAAAGATGAGCCAATCCTAAATACCAGGGCTGGTAAATGTCAGCGTTCTTACCAATCGCGTTTGAGATAGAGATAAAAATCATCATTGACCCAAACAGACCTTGACCGAACCATCGGTTTTTCATAAAATTCGGAAAGTTTATTCAACGCTTTGGTCAGCGTTTCTTCGGCAACAAAGGCGAGGATCATATAACTGCCATGCTGTATCGTGATCTCATTGATCCTGTTATATGAATTCAAAGGGACGTCGGAGGTGATTAAGGGTTCATACCATGATTGAAACAAAATACTCTTCGACCTGTTATACTCTCTTTTTGCAAAATCATTGGTGACCGTCCTGAAATGATCCTTTGTTTCAGGCGAGGCAAATTCAAAAACAATGTCAGATTCAAGGCGGCTTGCCAGAAATATTTTATCATTGATGGGTTCTATCGAAAGATTTTCAGTAATGTCCCACTCAGTGTAATAGATAAAAGTCGAATATTTCTTTTCAATATTGATCTTTGCCTGAATGTTTTCACTGATAATTAATCCGACGAGCTGTTTTACATGTTTGAAATTGTCGTGTGTGTAAGTGATTTTAAGATGGTGATCAAAGTTTGCAACCTCCTCCGACATTTTGATATGATAGCCGCTGATGATCTTTTTCCTGACCAGATCGTTCATGACATTTTCAATTTCCGGATCGGGAATTATTCCGGTACTGTTCCATTTTTCTTCAAGTCTGGAAATAATATCAGGTTCTGTAACATAACCGATGAACTTCTTTTTGTTGTTCACGAAAAGAGTTGTCTTGAAAAGCAGATGATAGGCAAAATCTTTTGTCAGGGGAGAATGCACATCCAGAAACCTGATCTTCCCTTTAAAAACAAAGCCCAGATCAACAGCAACGGCAAGATATTGCAACTGCACATCCGACAAAACCGCTTTATCTTTGATCACATCATGAAACAGGCTATTCATCTTTGACGCGTCATACGTGTATGCCAGTTCTTCCAGATCTGCCAGTTTGATCAGCATCTCAATGGCTTCGATGTGACTGATATCAGCATGGCCTGTAGCTCCCCGAACTTCATAATTGCTAAAATCAAACTTCTTTCCGAAAATGGAAACCAATCCAACCTCGTAAATATCAGTTATTGTATCTTCAGCGGAAATGAAGGTCATTCTTTTCGTAAAGTCATTGATAAAATGGTTCTGGCTGTCCCAGAGTTTTTCACTCAGAAGCCGGATGGTATAACTGAGCAGTCCTACTTCGTCATCGCGTCGGGTGAGCTTATCGAACGAATCGGGTGATTGGATGTCGGATTGCAATAATTCATGAACGTTCCGGTTGAGTTCTACGATGGGTCGGGTAAGCTTTTCAGATATGAAGATGGAAATAAAAAAACTCGTCAACAGAAATAGTATCAGCATCAGCGACCATACATTGAAAGCTTGCACGATCTGGTTTCCCTCATCAATACCAAGGTTGGAATTAAAAATGAAACCCGATACATCAAAATTCGTTTTGTTTACAAACCAGGCGACTTGCAAAATGAAGGCAATCATATAAAAATTTGAGAGCGCAATTTTGATGGGGAAATTGATTTTCAGGCGGCACAGCAGAAGTAAAAAAACAGGAAACAGGAGCAGTGATGCAAGTATATTGGAGTTGAGAACCGGAAGAAAATAATACTTCAGGTTCGCATCTAATGTAAGAGAACCATGATTCAGGTTATAGATGATGGAAGAATAGGTGACAAATGCGACATTTGCAAGTATGAGAAACAGTGTCAATTCAAGTAACTGCGAAATTTTATAAAGTTTTAACACACTCCGCTGGCGGCTAAAACCAATGATCATGCCCATCAGGCCGTTCCCGATTGACCAACTGGTCAGATACTCAAAGCCATATCCGAGAAGCAAATCCGAAGATATGTTGCCGATAAAGCCTGTCAGAAAGCCATAAACAGGTCCGTAGTAAAATCCTGCCAGGCAAATCAGTACGATCTGGGGCCGCACATCGGCATTTGAAATCCCCGGGAATTTCAAAACTATAAGGGTGTTGCCGGTGACCAAAATCAAGAAAATCAAGAATATGGCCAGGTACTTGTTTGACAGGATACGGCCGATATCTTTTTGAATATTTAAAAAATCAATGAATGTTCCTGCCATAAAAACAATTGGATTTTTACGCACACCTCTCCGCTATGTCAATCGTCACGACTTTTGTCACAGGTATTTTAATTAATTGCAGGTATCAAAAATATTAAAAAAAAGACAATCTCAAATATTGTGCCCGCG